>VXRS01000317.1 GCA_009838385.1 Dehalococcoidia bacterium
CCGCCCGTACTGCGTGCCCCTCCCCCACAAGCCGGGGCACGAGATGGCTACCCACGTACCCCGAAGCCCCCAGCACCAGCACCGTGGTCACGCGCTCCTCCTGCTTCCTTGGGAGGTCCTCACGCCCTCCTCACTATCTTCCGTCCAGGGGCGCGTGCGTGGGTGAAGCGCCCGAAAAGGTCCGTGCCTCCGTGCGAACGGGGAGGAACCGCTCCCGTTGCCTAGTGGAACACCACCGTCTTGTTGTCGTACACGAGGACGCGGTCCTCGATGTGCCAGCGTACCGCTCGCGCCAGCACCATTCGCTCCACTTCGCGGCCGAGCCGCATAAGGTCCGCCCGCGCGTTCCGGTGCGTCACCCGCACGACGTCCTGCTCGATGATCGGTCCTGCGTCCAGCTCGGCCGTCGCATAGTGTGCCGTCGCCCCGATGATCTTGACCCCCCGCTCCTCCGCCTGCCCGTACGGGTCGGCGCCTGCGAATGCCGGCAGGAACGAATGGTGGATATTGATGACCTTCTGCGGATATTCCCCCAGGAACATCGGCGTCAGGATCTGCATATAGCGCGCTAGCACCACGAGGTCGACGCGGCCGCGCAGCAGGTCGAGCATCGCCTTCTCCTGCTCGACCTTTGTCTCTCGCGTCACCGGCAGGTGCTCGAACGGCACGTTGAACCGCTCCGCCAGCGGCCGCAGGATCTCGCGGTTTGAGATCACCATGGCGATGTCCGCCTCAAGCTCCTCCGTCCGCGCCCGCCACAGCAGGTCCAGCACGCAGTTGGGCTCACGCGTGCAGAGGATGGCGATGCGCGGACGGTCGGCGCTGTAGGAGACGCGCCACTGCATGTTGAACTTGCTCGCGACCGCTGCGCCGAAGCCTGCGGCCACCTCCTCCGCGGGCGTGCCCAGCCCGTCGAGGTCGTACTCGATGCGCAGGAAGAACTGTGGGTTCTCGCCGTCCGTCGAGTGCTGATCGCCCTGCAGGATGTTCGCGCCGTGCCGGTACAGATAGTCCGAGACGGCGGCCACGATCCCGGGGCGGTCCGGACACTGGACCAGCAGCCGCGCGCTGCCCTCGGCCGGGGAGTCGCTCATGGCCCGATCATACGTCCCCGGCGCCCCGGAAGGTGATTCATTTGTGCCACACCGCCTGGCGCTACTGGTACATGATGAGGTCCGGCACCTGCTCGATCGCCTGCACTTGCTCCGGCGTCATCACGGGCGTGTCCTGGTCGAAGAACAGCTTCAGCGCCGGCCGCTCCGAGGGAGCCGTCAGGGCGTACCAGTCGTAGTGCCGGAGCTTCAGGGCGGCGGTGCCGAACCCGTCCATATCGATCGACACCTCGACGCCCTCGACGTCCTCGACCAGGTCCCGGTCGCGCAGCATTCTCGCCGCAAACTGATGCACCATCAGGATCTTCGGAGGGATTCCCTCCTCCTCCACCAGCGTCGCCAGGTAGCGCTGCACCTCGTTCACGTGCTCCGCGCTGATCCCGCCGATGGCGAGGCCCGGCCTCACGCCAAGGTGCTCGGTCGCGAACTCCGGGTCGATTGCCATATGCACGAACGGCTCGCGCAGGAACTCCTCGAGCAGCTTCACTTCCGTCAGCGGGTCACTCCAGCCGATCTGCACGTCCAGGAAGAGGATCATGTCCCGCTCACGGGCCGCCTCCACGTACTCGGCGATGCGGTCGGCCGGCAGCCGGTAGAGCCATGTTCCGTCCGCGGTCGGGTACGCCTGTGCCACACCCGTAATCAGGTGGAAGGCGGGGATCACTTCCCGCGGGCCGTTGAGCCGGTCGTACCGGGCCGCCCAGATTGCGACCTCGTTGGCGACCTCCGCTGGCGTTCCGTGTCCCAACACGCCCATCGCTCGCACGTCTGGATATCCGTAGAACGAGACGATCTGGGCGTTCTCAAACACCGACTCGACCGTCGGTGGTCGCGGGAACGTCCAGGCCCGCTCGGTGTCGGACACGATCAGGTACTGCCCGCCCGGTGAGAAGTGCGTCAGGCCGCCCAGCAACGGGGCTACCCCTGTACCCCAGGCCCGCGTCGGCAGGATATGTCCCTCCGCGAACGACCAGACGGACAGACCAGGAACGGTGCCGTCGGGGCCACGCTCCCAGTTCACCCAGCCCAGCGCTCGTCCGGCGAACGCCTCGCGCAATTCAAGGCGTGGCCCGCTCCACTCCACCCAGGTAGCCCCCTCGCGGAGCATCACGTCGCACTGCGGAATAGCGTCGATACCACTGATCGGGATCGATTCGGACCAGCCCAGCGAGGTCGACGTGATCTCCACGGTGGCATCGTGGCCGTGGCAGAGGTAGGCGCGCTCGCCGTCGATCCTCAGCGGAGCTCCTGAGTCCACGCTGTGCCCGGAGCTGTCTCCGCCGGGCAGCCGCAGGCTGACATCGGTCGCGAGGTCACAGGTGATCTCGATGGAGAGCGGCGTGCTCAGCGGGACGCTGGCCGCTGAGGTCCCGCGTGCTGCCGTCACCGTGCCGTCGTAGGCCGCTTCGGCCGTCACCTGGCAGGCGGCGTCCGCCGCGGTAACGTCGTCCCCCGTCACCCAGAGAGCGAGTGCCAGAACACCCGCCAGGGCCAGCCCAAGCTTGGTCAGAAATGCAGGCATCGTCGGGACACCTCCGGGGCAGCCACCAATCCCGTCAGCAAGATATTAGCAAAGTGCTTATGCATTTGGCTATTTCTTAACGCAAGGAAGTGCGCCGTTCCATCTCCTGCTTCAAGCGTGCCCCACCGAGGCTCCGTCGACCATCGCGAAACCGGCCGCCCTTTCCGCCCCTTTTC
>VXRS01000161.1 GCA_009838385.1 Dehalococcoidia bacterium
CCACAGGGCCATCCCCACTGCCCCGCCCACGATGATCCGCGGCAGCCGGATCTGCTCGATCACAAGCTGCTCGGTCCGCCCGAACTCGGGTGTATCGAACCCGAGCGCGGAGATCACTATCCAGGCGACGTCGCCGACGGAGATATCGACGGGGCCGAGGCTCAGGGAGATCAGGCCCACCACGATCACGAGTGCCAGCAGGATCGTCCCGCCGATCGCCAGCCGGGCGCTGATGCCAAGCTGGCGATAGCTGCGCAGGGTCGTGAGCCCGACGGCCTGCAAAACAAAACCTCCAGCGTCTCTGCCGCTGGAGGTACCGTCTTCGACTGTCCGGAACTAACACCCGGGGTCGAGGGCACCTCTCTATGCGGAGAGATGTCACCTCTCGTCCAGGCAGGTCTCCTGGCTTGCGGGTGGGCTGTTCTGCCGTGCCCTTCCCATCGGTTTCCCGACAGTGGACCTCGGCTCCCGTTTCCCGCTTACAGTGGCGCTACCGCGGCGGATTTTCACCGCCTTCCCTATTCTCCCTGGGACGGGCACCTGAACGAAAAGAGCCACCGCGAGCCTATGGCCGCACCGCTCGCGCGTCAAGGATGCCAGTGACGTCGTGCTGGAAGGGGGTTGGTACCGGGGGAGGGATTCGAACCCTCACGCCTTTCGGCCACGGATTTTAAGTCCGCTGCGTCTGCCAAGTTCCGCCACCCCAGCGCCTGCAGATGATGATAGGCGTTCCCCGCAACCTCGCGGGTCAGGCCGCCCCCTGGCAGGCTTCCCACCGCCCGTCCGCCTCCCGTGCCTCGCCCCGCGACGCCAGCAGGTCGAGATGTCCCTGGACGCTCGATGCCGTCTGCCAGAAGTGCCGTTCGGCGCCGCGCGGGTAGAGTCGCGTGCACAGCTCGTACACGGTTGCCGGCCCCGCTTCTCGCAGCGAGTCCCGCACCCGCGCGCAGCGGCGCTCGATACGCGCCAGCGCTCCCGCCAGGGCCTCCCCTGCCCCGTCGAACGGCTCGCCGTGGCCGGGGAAGCAACGGGTGAAGCCGCACTCCGCCAGCCGTTCAAGAGAGGCTGCGAAGTGCGCCAGGGTGGGGAAGCGCCGCAGCCCCTCACCTTCCGCCACGAACTGGATGGCCGGCAGCGGATCGACGTCCGGGAGTAGCTGGTCCCCGGAGAAGAGCCACCCCTCCTCCCGTACCGCCAGCACGAGGTTGCCGGGCGTGTGCCCCGGCGCCGACAGGATCTCGACGCCCGCTACCTCCGTGTCGCCCTCGACCAGCCTGTCGGCTTCGAAGGGCGGGTAGCGCAGCCCCGTGGGCCAGCGGACGCCGTCCTCCGGATACTCCGAGGACTCCGCTGCCCGCAGCGCCGCCGCCCGCCGCGATTCGATGCGGTTCCGCACGTGCGCGAGGGTCTCCGGTGGCGCCCCCGTGCTCTCCGCCCACCCCAGCATCGCCGCCGTTTCCGCGGGCGACTGCAGCAGTGGTCGGGCCGTCAGCGAGCCATCGGCCTTTTCGACCCAGACGGGCGTCCCCGCCTCCTGCCACCGCCGCCCCAGTCCCGCGTGGTCGTGGTGCCCGTGCGTCGCAACGACGATGTCCGGCAGCTCGCCCCCGAGGTCCGCCTGTAGCGCCTCCCAGGCTCCCGCGTAGTCGGGGCCTGTGTCGACGAGCAGGCGCGCGCCGGCCCGTTCAATCAGGTGCACCGTGTTGTCGCCCAGCGGAATCGAGCGTACGTCGGCCATCTCGTCAGTTTGCCACGGGATTCGCGCTGGTCAGGCCCACGCCCTACGATTCCCCCTGCCAGGGGGCCCCCATGACCGATGCCACCACCCGTCTGTCCACGGAGGACGTCAATACCGTCTACGGGGTTGCTTCCGACCTCGGCACGAGCGTCGAGCGCGTCATCGTGGGCAAGAGCGAGGTCGTCCAGCTGGCTCTGGTCGCCCTCCTGTGCGAGGGCCACATCCTCCTGGAGGACGTGCCCGGGACCGGCAAGACCACCCTCGCGAAGGCGATCGCCCGCTCCCTCGGCTGCTCCTTCAGGCGCATCCAGTTCACGCCCGACCTTATGCCCTCTGACATCACGGGCATCCACTACTTCGACCAGAAGACCCAGGACTTCGCCTTCCGCGAGGGACCGCTCATCGCCCAGGTCGTCCTCGCCGACGAGATCAACCGCGCCACCCCCCGCACGCAGGCCGCCCTCCTCGAGGCGATGGAGGAGCGCCAGCTCACGGTCGAGGGCGAGACGACCTTCCTGCCCCGCCCCTTCCTCGTCATCGCGACGCAGAACCCGGTGGAGCTCGAAGGCACGTTCCCCCTCCCCGAGGCCCAGCTCGACCGCTTCCTGCTCCGCCTCAAGCTCGGCTACCCCGGCGAGGACGACGAGGACGAGATCCTCGCCCGTCAGGAGCACACCAATCCGCTCGACGCCCTTCAGCCGGTCGTCACCGCGGAGCGGCTTCTTCAGATGGCGGATGCCCTTCAACGGCTGCATGTCGCCCCGGCCATCCGCCGCTACGCCGTCCGCATCGTGCGCGAGACGCGCGAAGAGGCCGCCTTCGAGCTGGGCGCCAGCCCCCGCGCCAGCCTCGCCCTCTTCCGCTCCGCCCGCGCCTACGCCGCCATCAACGGGCGCGACTACGTCCTTCCCGACGACGTGAAGGCGATGGCCCCGCACGTCCTCCCCCACCGCCTCATCCTCTCCACCCAGACCCGCCTCCGCGGCCGCGAGGTCGAAGACCTCATCGCCGATGTGCTCGAGCGCGTCCCCGTCCCGATCGAGGACGAGCCCGCATC
>VXRS01000245.1 GCA_009838385.1 Dehalococcoidia bacterium
TGAGGGCGCGGGCGGAGCGGCTCAGCTGGAGGCCGATATCCGCGAAGTTGGGGTGGTCCGCCCCCCAGACCGTGTCCTGGAGGATGTCATGCGGCATGTGGAAGGCGTCGCTGAGCGTCTCCCGATCCTTCACCAGCAGGCAGCCGGCCTCGTAGGGCTGGAAGAACCACTTGTGCGCATCAAGCCCGACCGAATCGGCGCGTTCGAGCCCGCGCAGGAGTTCCCTGCCCCGCTCGGTGACCACCGCGAACCCGCCGTAGGCGGCATCCACGTGAAGCCACAGGTCTTCGGCTTCGCAGAAGTCCGCCAACTCCTCCAGAGGATCGATGGAGCCGGTGCTGGAAGTACCGGCATTGGCGCAGACGGCAATGGGGTTCAGGCCGGCGGCGCGGTCGTCGGCGACAGCCCGGGAAAGGGCGTCCATGTCCAGTCGGAAGCTGCTGTCGCTCGGGATCTTGCGGATGTGGTCGCGCTGAACGCCGACGATGACGGCAGCGCGTGGGAGGGCGCTGTGGCTCTGGTCGCTCATGTAGACAGTGGCGCCTTCGGGGTGGCCGGCGGCCTCGCGGGCAGCAACGAAGGCGTCGACACTGGCGGCGGAGCCGCCGCTGGTGAAGAGGCCGCCGGCCCCCTCGGGGTATCCGATCCAGCGCCTGAACCAGTCGATGACGACGAGTTCGACCTGGCTGGGGCCGCTCGCGACGAGCCACGTGCACTGGTTGAAGAGGTACCCCGCAGCCAGGAAGTCGGCAACGACGCCGGGCCATGTTGGCGAGGTGGGAATGAAGCCGAAGAAGCGAGGGTGATCGAGGCGCGCGCTGAAGGGGAGCACGTCCCGCGCGAGCCGGTCCAATACCTCGGAGGCGGGGTTGGGGCCCTCGGGCGGATCCTCGGCGAGGTGGTCTTCGAGCACCTTCCGGAACTCGCCGTCCCAGGCCTGCTCGGCGGGCAGGTTCTCGAGACGGTCCACGAGGAGGTCGAGGGCCTTGCGCCCGAGTTCGAGCATCTGCTCGCGCGGCATCTCGAGTCCGCTGGTCAGGGCGTCCGCCTCGTCACCCACATGTTCCTCGGTCACCTTCACTTCCTCCAATCGCCGTTCAAATTATGAAGCTAGGGACGGCTCACGTCGGGTGAGCGCCAGCGAGTCTAGCAGGCAGCGCCATGCGCCCGTAACGCGTCAGTCTTGCCGGGTCGCTACATGCGGAAGACGCCCCAGTCCGTCTCGGGGATGGGGGCGTTGAGGGCCGCGGAGATGCCCATGGAGAGGACACGACGGGTGTCGAGCGGGTCGATGACGCCGTCGTCCCAGAGGCGGGCGCTGCTGAAGTAGGGCGAGCCCTCGCGCTCGTAGGTTTCGAGCGTGGGCGCCATGAAGGCCTTCTGCTCCTCCTCGCTCAGCTCCTCGCCACGGTCAAGGCGGACCTGGAGGAGGACGTTGGCGGCCTGCTCGCCGCCCATGACGCTGATGCGGGCGTTGGGCCACATCCAGAGCTGGCGGGGCGAGTAGGCGCGTCCGGCCATTGCGTAGTTGCCAGCGCCGAAGCTGCCGCCGATGACGACGGTGAACTTGGGGACGGCGACGCTGGCGACGGCGGTGACCATCTTGGCGCCGTCGCGGGCGATGCCGGCGTTCTCGTACTGGCGGCCGACCATGAAGCCGGTGATGTTCTGGAGGAAGACGAGGGGGACGCGCCGCTGGCCGCAAAGCTCGACGAAGTGGGCGCCCTTGAGGGCGCTCTCGCCGAAAAGGATGCCGTTGTTGGAGATGATGCCGACGGGGAAGCCGGTGATGCGGGCGAAGCCGCAGACGAGGGTCGTGCCGTAGCGCGCCTTGAATTCGTGGAAGCGGGAGCCGTCGACAAGGCGGGAAATGACCTCGCGCACGTCGTAGGTGCGGCCGTAGTCGGGCGGGACGACGCCGTACAGCTCCTCGGGGTCGTGGAGAGGCGGTTCAGGGTCAAGCACGTCCCAGGGCGGGGACTTGGTGGCGGGGATGCTGGCGATGATGCTGCGGACGATGCGGAGGGCGTCCTCGTCGTCCTCGGCGTAGTGGTCGGCCACGCCGCTGATGCGGGTGTGAACGTCGGCGCCGCCAAGCTCCTCGGCGGTCGTCTCCTCGCCGGTCGCGGCCTTCACGAGGGGCGGTCCGCCGAGAAAGATCGTGCCGGTACCGCGAACGATGACGGTCTCGTCGCTCATGGCGGGGACGTAGGCGCCCCCGGCGGTGCAGGAGCCCATGACGGCTGCGACCTGGTAGATGCCCTTCGCGCTGAGGTTGGCCTGGTTGTAGAAGATGCGGCCGAAGTGGTCGCGGTCGGGAAAGACGTCGTGCTGGAGGGGGAGGAAGGCGCCGCCGGAGTCGACGAGGTAGATGCAGGCGAGATGGTTCTGCTCGGCGATCTCCTGGGCACGGAGGTGCTTGCGCACGGTGAGGGGGTAGTAGGAGCCGCCCTTGACGGTGGCGTCGTTGGCGATGATGACACACTCCCGGCCGCTCACGCGCCCGATGCCGGTGACGATGCCGGCAGCGGGCACGTCGTCGTCGTACACGCCGTCGGCGGCGAGGGGGCTCATTTCGAGGAAGGCGCCGTCGGGGTCGATGAGGCGCTGGATGCGCTCGCGGGCGAGGAGCTTGCCGCGGGCGTGGTGGCGCTCCACATAGCGCTCGCCCCCGGCCTGCTCGACGCGGCCCAGCCGCTCGCGGAGGTCGTCGACGAGGGCGAGATTGGCCTCGCGGTTCTCCCGGTAGCGTTCGTCGAGAATATCGACGCGGGTGGGGAGC
>VXRS01000045.1 GCA_009838385.1 Dehalococcoidia bacterium
CGAACTCGGGCTTCCTGGGGAACTTCGGGCAGTCGAACTACGCCGCCGCGAAGGCGGGTCTGATCGGGCTTATGAACGTCGCCAAGCTCGAAGGCGACAAGTACAACGTCATGGTGAACTGCCTGAATCCCGGGGCGGCCACACGCATGACGACCTCGGTGCGGGAGGTGTCGGCGGAGCAGCAGGCGGCGATGAGCCCGGACCTGGTGGCGCCAGCGGTGACCTACATGGCCAGCGACTCGTGCGAGACCAGCGGGATGATCATCACCGCTGCCAGCGGCTCCTTCGGGCGGGCCGCGATCGTGCAGAATGAGCGCGTCGCCATCCCGGACGCGACCGCGGACGACGTGGAAGCGCGCTGGGACGAGATTACGACGCTCGAGAACTCCGAGGTCTGGTGGTCGGTGCGGGAGACGCGCGCCGCCTTCGAGGCCAAGAAGCGGGAGTAGGGACATGGAGCTGTGCGGATTCGCCTGCGCGGGCTGGGCCCTTGTCGGGGTCGGCGTGCTGCTGGGCGTGTCGTCGTTCCTGCCGGAGGGCTGGGGGCTGCGCCGCAGCTAGCGGCTCGATCAGCCCTCGATCTGGGGCTGAATCTCGCTAGAATCACGCGCATCGCCCGCGGGTGACGGAGGTAATCCCATGAGACCGTTCATCCTGGTGCACGGACCCCTGATCGGACCGTTTACGTGGGTGCCCGTGGCCGCCGAGCTGCGGAAGCTGGGCGCGTCCGTGGTCCTCCCGGCGCTGAACTCGCCGGCCATGCGCGAGGGCACGTACTGGAAGCACCACTGCGACCTGTTCGCGCTGGAACTGGCGGATGTCTCGATGGATACGAGCGAGGCGGTGCTGGTGGGACACGAGGGAGCCGGTCCGCTGCTACCGAAGCTGGGCGAGCAGATCGACGGGCCCGCGGCCTACATGCTGGTCGATGCGGACCTGCCGAAGGACGGGGCTAGCCTCTTCGACATGTTCGCGGATGAGGCGCACATCGAGGAGTTCCGGCTGGCGGCGGGCGAAGCGTCCTTGCCACGAGGCCGGCTGGCGCCGCACGCCCCACGGGCGGTGGCCACGGATACGGTGCGGGAGTGGCCGCTGGACCTGTTGCGAGACGCGGTCACCCTGGCGCCGAACAACATGGCCGACGTGAACTCGACGGTGTTCGCGGGGAAGCGCCCAACGCCGATCGAGGTGCTGGAGGAGCCGCTCCCGGTGCCGGCGAGCTGGCCCGACGCGCCCGTCGGCTACGTGCACCTCTCGGAGACGTACGACGGGGCGGCCTCGGCAGCGGGCGCCCAGGGGTGGCCCACTCGCGAGCTGCGCTCGAGCCACGTGCAGATGCTGCTGGACCCGGAGTCGTTCGCGCGAGAGCTGGCGGCGTTCGCGGAGGAAGTCGCGGGGTAGGGCTTCGGACGCTGCTATAGTAGCTTCAGACAAGAGTAGAAGGCTGCGCCCTGTGGTCACCCAGGATCTGAACACCCGCCTCCGCACATTGAATCGTCTCCATCGGATAGCCGGGGAGTCGCGAGAGGGAAGCTCGGGGGTCACCGAGGAGGTTGAGGCCAGAGCAGCAGCAACGCTGGAACACGTCTGGGACTGCTCTGCGGCGGAAGACCGAACGTTCCGCGAGTCCACCTTCGTCACGATCACCGGCGACGGCGCGGTGCAGTTCGAGTGGGAGTCAGAGGTGGTTGCGATAGAGGTAGTGGTGGAGCCGGAGGGTGGCTTCACAGTGTATGTCCACCCGGAAGGCGACGAACCGGAGGAACGCAATACGGCGGAAGTGGCGGATGCGATAGAAGCCATAGAGCGAGGATGGAGCGGCACACGAAGGGCCGCCCGTGGAGTTTGAGCGAGACGACCGCTTCCTTCGGGACTTGAACCCAGACCTGCACTTCAAACGAGTTGACGGAGGCTACCGGCTGACGTCGGCCGTGTTCCGTGACCGGAGGATGGGCACCGGGCTCTACGCCTGTTCCGTCGACTCGGAACGGCTTGCTGGCGATGAGGCGGGCTCCCGACGCGAGGCTCGCGGGCACGGAAGCTGGGGAGTGGGGCGGGTTAGCCTCGGGGCTGTCCGCGAGATCGGCGAGGGGGATGTTCGCCCCGACCCAGAACCCGGCAACGACGCCCACTGCACCCTCACCGTGCGGGGAGCCCGGGCGCGCGCCCTGGCACTGGCCTGTGAAGTGACCGTTGAGCCCACCTCCGAACGCTGGCGTGAGGAGTTCGCACGGTAGGCGTTGTCACTCACCGATTGGCTCCCTTCCGTTCATCGCGTTCCGCCTCGCTGCGTGCCAGGAACTTGATGGTGACGGGGCTGAGGGGGGCGAGTCCGGCGGGGATCTCCAGGGTTAGCGCGTAGGCGAGGGCGGCCATCTCGGCGGCGTCGGTGTCGGCTTCGGGCCAGTGCCAGGCCCGAACCTGTTCCTCGAACGGGAGGGAGCGCCAGTTGACCGGGGGCGGCGGGGGATCCTCGACCGTGAGCTCGATTACGACGTGTGGCGGGTCGGTTCGCCAGTCGCCGGGCGGTTCCCAGAAGAAGTGCCGGTAGGCGACGGGCACCACCGAGCCGAAGCGCTGCGTGAGGAGCCACTCCCCGACGCTCGCCGCGAACTCGTCAATCGCGTGTTCGTCGGCGAACTCCGGGACCATCGCGTACTCGCGGGAGGGTCGGAGCCCTACGCCCCGAAGTCCCAGGACATGCCGTCGCGGTAGCGGCGCAGGACGTTCTTGGCGATGACGATGCGGTGCACCTCGTCGGGACCGTCGAGGATGC
>VXRS01000117.1 GCA_009838385.1 Dehalococcoidia bacterium
GCGAACGCGCCCTCAACCTCGCGCAGGTCGCCGAGGTCATGCCCGACTCCCCCGCCGCGATGGCGACCATCTCGGGAACCCTGCGCGACGGCACCGAGCCGGCGCAGGGCCTCCAGCCCGGCGACGTGGTCATGGAGGTCAACGGCCGCGAGGTCCGCAACGTCAGCGAGCTCATCTTCCACACTCGCCGCTTCATCGGAGAGACGCAGACCTGGGTCATCTCCCGCGCGAACTCGACCCTCGAAGCCGAGCTGTACGCCCGCTGGCGCCCGCCGGAAGGGCAGGGCCCGACCGGCATCCGCGTGGGCGCCCCCACCGTCTGCACCGATGTCGACAACGACGGCAACCCCATCGGCTGCAGCCAGCGTTTCCCCTACACGGAGAACGTCTCGTACCCGCCCTGGGAAGCGGTCCCGCGCGGCTGGCAGGCGATGATCGACGCCGTCATCGTCACGAAGAACGAGATCCAGGTGCGAGTGAATGGCAGCACCGGCGCCGCTCCCGACCAGCCCCTCCTCTCCGGCCCCGTCGGTATCGCCAACACCACCGGCGACATCGTCGAGCAGGCCGGCTGGCGACCGCTGATCGAGCTCGCCGCCCTCCTCAGCCTCTCCCTGGCGGTATTCAACGCCCTGCCCATCCCCGCCCTCGACGGCGGGCGCATGACTTTCGTCGTCGTCGAGATGCTGCGTGGCGGCCGCCGTATCTCCCCCGAGAAGGAAGGCTTCGTCCACTTCGTCGGGTTCGCCGTCCTGCTGGCCGGGATACTCGTCATAACGTTCTTCGACATCAGCCGCCTCATCACCTGACGCGCCGCCGTGCTCTTCGACGCCCTGTTCATCACGCTCTACGTCATCGGGTGGCTCGCCCTCGGATTCCTGCCCTGGCTCGCGCTCAGCGTTGCGACCCGCGGGAACGCTGGCTTCCGCTACCTGCTTCTGAGCATGGCCGCAGCGGTGATCGGCGGTCTCGCCGTCCCCCTCTTCCGCGACGACGGCCTCGGCCTCATGCTGAGCTTCGTCGTAGCATTTGTGTTCCCTACCCTGTTGCTGACCGCCCGGCGAGTCTCTCGTCGCTGGCAGCCTGAAGCCTCGGAATGACTCCATGACCATCGCCCTCTCGACCATGTACGCCCAGCAGAAGCGCTTCGAGAACGGCGCGGACTTCGCGCGCTACGCCGCCGACGCCGGCTACGACGCCATCGAGGTCTCCCACTCGACAACGCCGGAGAAACTCCGCGAAATCCTCGACAGCGGCATCCTGCCCGTGACCTCCATCCACCAGCCTGCCCCGCTCGTAGAGGTAGAGGGTGGCAAGAGCAACCACGACCTGAACCTCGCCTCGACGAAGCGGAGCGAACACGCTCGCGCGCTTCGGCACGCTCTGCGCAGCATCGAGTGGGCGGCGGAGGCGGGGGCGTCGGCGCTCGTCGTCCACCTCGGCGAGGTCGAGGGCTCCTTCTCCGGCACGACCGCCGAGCTCTATCGCCTCTTCCGGCAGCACAGCATCAGGGACAACCGCGCCGCCGAGGCCCGCGCCGAGATGGAGCATCGCCGCGCCGAGGCAGCCCCCGCGAACCTGGAGGCCGCCCGCGAGTCGCTCGAGCAACTCGTCGAGGCGGCCCGCCCCCACGGCATCATCATCGGCATCGAGAACCGCCTCGACTTCCACCAGATCCCCCTGCCTGACGAGTCGATCGCCCTCATGGAGGGCTTCGCCCCCGACGAGGTTGGCCACTGGCACGACACCGGCCACGCCGAGGTGCTGGACCGCCTCGGCTTCCTGCCCCACGGCGCCTGGTTCGATGAGCTCGGCGACCGCCTCGTCGGCGCTCACGTCCACGACGTCCGTGGCGTCGTCGACCACCGCGCCCCCGGCACGGCGCAGCTCGACTGGGAGATGGTCGCCGCCGGCCTCGCCTCCCTCGACGCCATCACCCTCGAGATCGACCAGCGCGAGACCGACGACGACGTCCGCGCCGCGCCCGCTTTCCTCCGATCCGTCGGTCTCGGCTAGCCAGCCCGGTCCTCGAAGTCGATATCGAGCGCGATGTCCAGTGCGGGCGCGCTGTGGGTGAGCGCCCCTGAGGAGATCGCGTCCACGCCCGTCGCCGCAATCTCCGCGACCCGCTCCAGCGTGATGCCGCCGCTCGCTTCCAGCCTTGCCCGCCCAGCGACGATGGCGACCGCCTCGCGCATCTGCTCCGTCGTCATGTTGTCGAGCAGGATCCACTCCGGTTTCGCGTCGAGCGCGCCCGGGAGTTCCTCGAGCGTGTCGACCTCGACTTCGACCGGCGTCTCCGGTGCGTGTTGCCGGATGGTTGCGACTGCCTGCGCGAGCGTCTTGCCCTGCCGTGCGAGCGCCTCGCGGTGGTTGTCCTTGATCATCCCCATCACGGCGAGGTCGCGGCGGTGGTTCGCCCCGCCTCCGCAGCGCACCGCGTACTTCTCCAGGTCCCGCAGGCCGGGCGTCGTCTTCCGCGTGTCGAGGATGACGCAGTCCGTCCCCTCGATTGCCTCTACATAACGACTCGTGATCGTCGCGACCCCCGAGAGCCGTTGCACGAAATTCAGGGCCGTCCGCTCCCCCGACAGGATTGCTCGAGCCGGTCCCACAACGCTTGCGAGAATCGTCCCTCTCTCGACCTCATCCCCTTCGTCCACGTGAGCCTCAAAGGCGGTCCCCTCGTCCAGCATCGCGAAGACGTACCGGGCCACGACATGTCTCTTATACAACTCTGCAGCTCGCGACGAATAG
>VXRS01000234.1 GCA_009838385.1 Dehalococcoidia bacterium
GCGGTAGTGCCGCCGATGCGGCCCTCGCGCGTCGCTTTGGCTTCGGCCCCTCCCGCTACCAGGGACCCACCGGAATCATCGGGGTCCTCCACGATGCCATGCGCAAGCACGGCCTCCCCCTCGTGAGTGTCGCTGCCTCCGTCCCCCACTACCTCAGCGTCGACGAGAACCCGCCTGCCACCCTCGCGCTCCTTCGCGCCCTCGAACCGATTGTCGGGTACGTCCCGGGTCTCGACGAGCTTCAACGCGAGTGTTCGGCCTTCCTCCAGCGCGTGGAGGAGGCGTCGAGCGGCGACGACCAGATCGTCCAGTACGTGCGCGCCCTCGAAGAGCAGTACCAGGAGGGCGATGCCCCCATCGTCGAGTCCGACACCGAACTCTCCGCCGACGATGTCCTCCGCGATGTGGAGGACCTGCTCCGCGGCGACGGCTCCTGACCCCTAGGGCGCCTCGCTCAGTTCGAACCGCGAGAGTCGCCGCACTGCCAGCGCTGCGCCCACCGCCGTCACCACCGCCAGCAGGATTATCGAGTACGTCGTGCCGAGGTCTGCGTCGAACACCCACGGGTTTGTGTCGCCCACGGCCTCCGCGATCGAAGCGGTGAACTCGCGGATGCTGAAGCGCTGCACACCCGGCGCGAAGTTCGTGATCACGGCCTCCCAGATGAAGGCGTAGGCCAGCCCCACGAACAACGCCCGCGAGGTCACCAGGCTGAGCAGGACGAAGACCGACGAGTACGCCAGCGACCCTACCGCGATGGCGACCAGGAACCCAATCAGGAGGCGTGACTCCCCCTCCCCTGCCAGCGCGACGACCCCGCCAATCAGGGCGCTTGCGAGCACCAGCACCGCCGTCGCCCCCCACGCCGCCAGCAGCTTCCCGGCGACGATGCGCCAGCGCTCTGCCGGCTTCGAGAGCAGGTAGACGATCGTCCCGTCCTCGATCTCGCTCCCCAGCGAGGCCGTTGCCAGCACCAGGGCCGTCAGGGGGAGCAGGATGTTGATCACGAGCGCGTTCAGCACGACCTGCGCTGCGAACTCGGCGGCCGACTCGTCGCCGTCGCCTGCCGCCCGGAAGATGATGGCGGCCAGCACCGGCAGCAGTCCGACGGCCGCCAGGAACAGGGTCCGCTTCTGCCCCAGCAGCTGTCGCAGCGTCAGCGTCAGCACCAGCCAGGTCATCGTGTCACCAGGTATTCGAAGACGCTCTCGAGCGACTCGTCTTCGGGGCGCACCTCGAAGAGCGAGGCGCCCGCCTCCTGCGCCGCCTTCGGCGCCGCTGAGGTGAAGGCGCCGAGCTCGTTCGTCCGCACCACGATCTTCCCGTCCGTCAGCTCGACGCCGAAGACGCTCTCTTCCGCCATCAGCGTCCGCGCGAGGCCGCGGTTGTCGCTCGATCGGATCGTGATCGTGTGGGGCCGGTCCGTCATCAGCTTGCGAATCGCGCGGAAGTCCCCGGAGGCCGCCAGCCGGCCCGCGACCACGACCAGCACGTTCTCCCCCAGCCGCTCAACCTCCTCCAGGATGTGCGACGAGAACAGGATCGTCCGCCCCTGATCCGCCATCCGGCGCAGGAGCTCCATCATCTGCAGGCGCTGGCGCGGGTCCATGCCGTTGAACGGCTCGTCCAGCAGCAATACTTCGGGGTCGTGGACCAGTGCAGCAGCGATCTTGATGCGCTGCTTCATCCCCTTCGAGTAGCCTCCGGTGGCCCGATCCGCGTCCCCCACCATCTCGACCATGTGCAGCGCCCGCAGCGCGGCTTCCTGCGCGTCAGGAAGCCCGTGCATCCGTGCGCTCATCAACACGAACTGGTGGCCGGTCTGGAAGTCGTACACCGCCTCCCGTTCCGGGACGAGCGCGACTCGCCGGTAGATGTCCGGGTTTCCGAAGGAGCTCTCCCCCAGCACCTGCACGTCCCCCACCGACGGCTTCAGGAAACCCGCGATCATGTTCAGCAGCGTCGTCTTCCCCGCCCCGTTCGGCCCGAGCAAGCCCGTCACCCCCGGCTCAAGCGCGAAGGAGATGCCGTTCACCGCCACCACGTTCCCGTACCAGCGCGAGACGTCGACCACCTCGACCGCGGCCTGGGGCGCTGTCCCTTCCTCCGCGCTCACAGGCTTCGCCGTCCGTAGTGGCGCACCAGCAGCGCGACCCCGGCAGCCGTCACCGCCAGCGCGAAGAAGAAGTACCAGCCTCCGGCGAAGTCCGCGGTATTGAGCGGGTGTCCCTCGCCGATGTCCGGAGCGGCGTCGAAGAACCAGTACGTGAAGCCGTCGATGACGAAGAACGGGTTCAGGAAGACACCCAGCCGGCCGATGAAGTTCTCCACTACCCCGACCAGCACGCCCGAGATGATGGGGAGGAACACGAAAGGCGCGATGACGCCGATGGTGGCGAACGCCCGCCGTCCGCTCTGTGCGGAGATCACCATCCCGATCGCGGCGAAGAACAGCGAGATCAGGAGGCTACTGCCGATGATCGGCCCCACCTGCCCCCACTCGTCCTGGAAGTAGCCACCGAAGCTGTCCACTACGAGCGCGTTACCGAAGAACAGGAGCGCCTGTGGCAGCAGCGTCAGCGCCAGCAGCGCCGTCGCCATCGAGGCGTACCGCGCCAGCGCGTAGTCCTGCCGGCTCAGCCCCCGCGAGAAGTAGAGCGGTAGCGTCGCGTGCCGCTGGTCTCGCCCCAGCAACTCCGGCGCGACCGCCGCCACGAACAGCATCAGGGCCGCCGGCGGGAAGAAGAAGGTCGA
>VXRS01000321.1:0-1455 GCA_009838385.1 Dehalococcoidia bacterium
CCCGCCTCCGCATGCGGACCCCCGTCCGGCGAGGTCGCGCCCTCCGCCACGACCCGGTCCCCGCGCACCAGCGCTGCGCCCACCCAGGGATTGGGGCTCGTGTGTCCCCGCACCCCGCGCGCCGCCGCCAGCGCCCGCTGCATGAACGGTGAAGCTTCCGCCATTGCCCCCAGCTTAGCGGCCTCCCCCGCCCACGGGCTCGTGCGAACCCACGTAGTAAGCTTGAAGCACGCCTCCGTAGCTCAACGGATAGAGCACCTGGCTTCGGACCAGGGGGTTGTGGGTTCGAGTCCTGCCGGGGGCGCCACTCCCTGCCCGACCGCTCCCCGCCCCTACAATGACTGGCCATGGACACCGTGCTCGCCGGTGGCGTTGGCGCTGCCCGATTCCTCCAGGGACTCGTGCAAGTCGTCGATCCCGCCTCCGTCACCGTCATCTCCAACGTCGCCGACGACGTCGAGATGTTCGGCCTGCACGTCTCCCCAGACACGGACATCGTCATCTACTCGCTCGCCGGCGTCGTCAACCCCGAGACCGGCTGGGGCCTTGAGGGCGACACCTTCGATGTCGTCGACGCACTCCGCCGCTTCGGCTACGGACGCTGGTTCAACCTCGGCGACCGTGACCTCGCGACCGCCGTCCACCGCACCCGCCTCCTCCGCGAAGGCCGCCCCATGCACGAGATCGTCGCCGATCTGACGGAGGCCTTCGGCGTTGCCTCGACGATCCTGCCCGTCACCAACGAGCGCGTCGCGACGCACGTGTTCACCTCCGACGGCGAGCTCGACTTCCAGGACTACATGGTGCGGCTCGCCACCGAGCCCGACGTGACCGGTGTGCGCTTCGCCGGCGCCGACGAGGCCGCCCCCGCCCCCGGCGTCCTCGACGCCATCCGCGAAGCTGACCGCCTCATCATCGCCCCCAGCAACCCGTTCGTGAGCATCGGCCCCATCCTCGCCGTCCCTGGTGTCCGCGAGGCCGTCGTCGAGAGCAAGGCCCGGCGCATCGGCATCAGCCCCATCGTCGGCGGCCAGGCGATCAAGGGCCCGGCCGCGAAGATGCTCGCCAGCCTCGGCCACGAGGTGTCCGCCCTCGGCGTCGCCGCCATCTACCAGGACCTCGTCGACGTCATGGTTATCGACGACGAGGACCGCGCCCTCGCCCCCCGAATCGAGGCGCTCGGCCTAACCTGCGCCGTCACCAACACCATGATGACCACCCCCGAACGCAAGGCCGCCCTCGCCCGCTTCCTCACGACGCTGTAGCGCCGCTCAATGCGGTGAGGTGGCTGCCCCCTAGGGACCGCCCCCGTGCATCCCGCGCTGTCGCGTGATCTCCCGGTCGATCTCCGCCTGCCTCCGGAACTCGGCCCGGAGCTGTTGCTGCAGCGCGTCGGGATGATCAGCCGTTGCGGGCTCGATGTCGCTGACTCGCCGGCGTTTCCCGGGCAGTAGC
>VXRS01000321.1:1555-2744 GCA_009838385.1 Dehalococcoidia bacterium
GGAAGCTCCTCGTACACCGGCTTCACCTTGCGCAGGGCCGACGCGCTCGCCGGCATCGTCTTCACGATCTCGCCGTCGATCTCGTAGGCCGTGCACAGCTTCAGTGCCGGCAGGCCGTCGAGCACGTCGAGCCGCGTCAGCGCCAGCGCCGAGAGCCCGTTGAAGCGCACTGAGTAGCGCGCCGCCACCGTATCCAGCCATCCGATGCGCCGCGGGCGGCCTGTCGTCGTGCCGTACTCGCCCCGCCCGAACTCCTTGCCGTGGTCGCGCAGCTGGTCGCTGATCTCCCCGAACAGCTCCGTCGGGAAGGGGCCGTTGCCGACCCGCGTGCAGTAGCTCTTGAACACGCCCACCGCCCGCTGCACGTTCGTCGGCCCGATGCCGATGCCGAGCGTGGCGCCGCCGGCGGTGCTGCTCGGCACGCTCGAGGTCACGTACTCGTACGTGCCGTGGTCGAGGTCCAGCAGCGAACCCTGCGCCCCCTCGAGCAGCACGTATTCGCCCGCCTGCAGCGCGTCGGTCACGATCGCCTGCGTGTCCGCGACGAACGGCTGCAGCCGCCGCCCAAACTCCGTGTACTCCTCGAAACACGCGTCGAAGTCGATCGGCTCCCCGCCGTAGACGCCGGTGATCACCCGGTTCTGGTAGTCCAGCACCGAGCGCATGCGCGAGAGCAGGTCCTCGGGCTCCAGCAGGTCGATGATGCGGATACCGCGGCGCGCCACCTTGTCGGTGAAGCACGGCCCGATGCCCTTCCCCGTCGTCCCGATCGCCTCCGCTCCGAGGCGTTCCTCTTCCAGCCGGTCGATGAGCCGGTGCCAGGGCATCACCACCTGCGCGCGCGCGCTCACCGCCAGCTTGCTCGTGTTGATGCCCCGCGACTCGAGCTGCGAGATCTCGCCGAGCAGCACCTCGGGGTCGACGGCGACCCCGTTGCCGATGACGCACGTCTTTTCAGGGTAGAAGATGCCCGCCGGCACGAGGTGCAGCTTGAACTCGCCAAGCTCGTTCACGATCGTGTGCCCGGCGTTGTTCCCCGCCGAGTACCGCGCGACGACACGTGCCTTCCGGGCCAGCAGGTCGATGATCCGGCCCTTGCCTTCGTCGCCCCACTGCCCACCAACAACCACAACAACCGGCATGGTGGACTCGCTCCGGGCGCTCCCCCTCTTATGGGAAGCCGGCCCGT
>VXRS01000057.1 GCA_009838385.1 Dehalococcoidia bacterium
TAGATGGATGCGACCGGCAAGCACCCGGAGCGTGAACGCGACGAGAACGGCAACCGTCGCGTGAGCGCCGAGCCAGCCCCCGAGGTGGGGCAGCGCAACCCCTTCACCAACCGTGACTACCGAGCCTGGCTGACAGCCACGATCGTGACGGCGCTGGGCGTGGGCGTGCAGATCGCGGTCGTGCCCCTCTTCATCGGCGAGCGCGTCGACCCGGACGATCGGGCCGCGGCTATCGCCGGAGCGCTCATTATCCAGACGTTGCCAGGGGTCTTCCTGACACTGCTGGGCGGTGTGGTCGCGGATCGCATCGAGCCCCGGCTGCTGCTCTTCCGGGCCACGGCGGTGGCGGCCACGGTCGCCGCGGTGTACGTCGTACTGACTGCGGCCGACGTGACGATCGTGTGGCCCGTATTCGCGCTCTCGGCCGTGGTGGGCGCGGTGGCGGCGTTCGAGCAGCCAGCGCGGCAGGGCGTGCTGCCGCAGATGGTCACACGGCCGCAGCTGCAGAACGGAGTGATCATCGGGAACATGGGTTTCCTCGCGGCGGGCCAGTTCGGGGGCCCGGCGCTGGGAGGACTGGTGGGGGGATTTGCCAGCCTGACCGCAGCGTTCGCACTGCAGACGGGATTGCTGGCGCTGGGGGCGGTGCTCTTCCTTGGAATTGGACGGTACGAGCCGCGGGCGGTCGAACGCCGGGACGTGCGTGCCGATCTCGGGGAGGGACTGCGCTACGTTCGAGGCTCACGCAACATCATCGGACTGCTGGTGCTGGCGGCGATGCCGGGAGTCTTCTACGCGGGCCCGTTGCAGGTGAACATGCTCCTCATCGTGGAGGACGTGCTGGAGTTGCCGCCGAGCTGGCTAGGCATCCTCTTCGGGGCATTTGGGGCGGGGATGTTCGTGAGCTCGCTGCTGATGACGCTGCGGCCGCTCCCGAAACGAGGGTTGCTGCTGGCGCTCTCGCCGGTCCTGGGAGGGCCAGTGCTAGCCCTGTTTGGGCTTAGCGAAGCGGCTTGGCTCTCGGTCTTGCTGTTGATTGCCATCGGACCGTTTGCCGCCATCTTCATGAACCTCAGCCTCGCCCTCCTCCAGGAGCAGACCGAGCAAGTCGTGATGGGGCGGGTGATGGGCGTCTACTCCCTGATGTTCGTGATCTCCTCGCCCATCGGGTTCGCACAGACGGCGCTGGTCTCAAGCCTCTTTGGCCCCCAGGTCAGCACGGTAGCGAGCGCCCTCGCCGGTTCGGTGATCGGCGTCGTGCTGCTGGTCTGGCTCCCCGTGCGGAAGCTGCGCTGACGATGCCGGGAGGAGTCGAGGGCGAAACGGAAGCCGTGGAGGGCGCTCAGCCCGATGAACCGGCTGCGGGCAGCCGCAACCCCTTCGCGAGCCGCGACTACCGGGCGTGGCTGACGGCGTCGGTCGTGATGGCGCTCGGGGTCGGCATCCAGATCGTGGCGGTGCCGCTCTTCATTCGCGACCGGGTTGAGCCGGATGAGCGCGCCGCCGCGATCGCGGGCGCGCTCATGATTCAGGAACTTCCAGGCGTGTTCCTGACGCTGTTCGGTGGCGTGCTCGCCGATCGGATGGAGGCTCGCCTGATCCTCGTCCGGGCGACCGCAGTGGCGGCAGTGGTCGCTGCGGTCTACCTGGTACTTGCGGCCGCATCGGTGACGATCCTGTGGCCGGTGTTCCTTCTCTCGGCCGTGATCGGTGCGGTGGGGGCGTTTGAGAATCCTGCACGCATGGGAGTGCTGCCGCAGCTCGTGACGCGGCCCCAGCTGCAGAACGCCGTGATCATCGGGAACGTGGGCTTTCTCGCGGCCTCCGATTTTGTCGGACCGGCACTGGGCGGACTGGTGGCGGGAATGGCGGGTCTGACCGCGGCCTTCTCACTCGAGACGGGGTTGCTGGCCGCGGGCGCGTTGCTGTTCCTCATGCTCCGGAAATACCGGCCGGAAGCGCCGGCGGAGCACGGGAGCATTCGCGGCGACCTCACTGAAGGGCTCAAGTACGTCGTTCGCTCGCGAGCCATCCTCGGCTTGCTCATCCTGTCGGCGATGCTCGGAGTCTTCTTCGGCGGCCCCATCACGGTGACGATGCTGCTCATCGTGGAGGATGTGCTGAAGCTGGGGGACCACTGGGTCGGCATCCTCTTCGCCGCCTTCGGGGCGGGCATGATCGTCAGTTCGGCCGTGATGACGCTCCGGCCCCTCCCCCGGAGAGGCCTGCTGGTGGCACTCTCCCCGGTACTGGCGGCGCCGCCCCTTGTGCTCTTCGGGCTGAGTGAGACGCCCTGGTTGACGGTCGTGGCGCTGCTGGCCATCGGGCCGCCCGCCGCGATCTTCATGAACCTGAGCCTCGCCCTCCTGCAGGAGAACACGCCGCAGGCGGTGATGGGCCGCGTGATGGGGGTCTACTCGCTCATGTTCGCAGCCTCGATGCCCATCGGCATCGCACAGACCGGGCTGCTCGCAAGCCTCTGGGGACCACAGGTAGCGATCGTCGCCAGCTCAATCGCGGGCGGAGTCGCGGGCCTCCTGCTCCTGGTCTGGTCGCCAATCCGGAGGCTGCGCTGAGGTTCGGCGGACTACAGCTGGATGATGGAGCGACCCGTGATGTGGCCGGCGGCGAGAGCGTCGGTGGCCTCGTTGATCTGGTCGAGCTCGTAGCTGGCGGTCACGAGCGCGTCGAGGTCGAGGTCGCCCTCCTTGTACC
>VXRS01000059.1:0-6895 GCA_009838385.1 Dehalococcoidia bacterium
CCCCCCCCCCCCCCCCCCCCCGCCCCCCCCCCCCCCCCCCCCCCCCCCCCCCCCCGCGGCTCGCCACCGGCCCCGGGCTCGCCTCGCGCAGCGCCTCCGCGGCGGCCCGCACCGTGTGGTCGATGTCCGCTTCCGTGTGCGCCGCCGACACGAACCACGCCTCAAACTGCGACGGCGCCAGCATCACCCCCCGCTTCAGCATCCCCTTGTGGAACGTGGCGAAGGTAGCGGTGTCGCTCTCCGACGCCTCCGCGTAGTCGCGTGGCGGCGTGGAGCGGAAGAACAGCGACAGGAGCGAACCCCGCCGCACCACGCAGGCTTTCGCCTCGGAGCGGCGCACCGCCGTCCCGAGGCCGTTCTCGAGGTACCGTGCCAGCTCTTCGGTGCGCGCGTACGGACGCCCGTCGCAGAGCACATCGAGCGTCGCGATGCCTGCGGCCATCACGAGCGGGTTCCCGCTGAGCGTGCCCGCCTGGTAGACCGGCCCTTCCGGCGCCAGCAGCGACATCAGCTCCGCCCGTCCGCCCAGCGCCCCCACCGGCAGGCCGCCCCCGATCACCTTGCCGAGGCAGACGATGTCGGCGTCCGGCAGCAGGCCGCTGAGGCCGTACCGCAGCCGGAATCCCGTGATGATCTCGTCGTCGATCAGCAGCGCCCCGTGCTGGCGTGGCACGGCCTGCAGGGCGTCGAGGAAGGCGTCTTCGGGCGGCACGACCCCCATGTT
Source organism: Dehalococcoidia bacterium (assembly GCA_009838385.1). The sequence continues at coordinate 725 of VXRS01000059.1, forward strand.
CCCTGCCACCGGTTCCACGATGACCGCCGCGGTCTCGTCGCCGTGCGCCTCGAACCACTGCGCGAGCGCGTCTGCATCGTTGTAGGGAAGCACGGCGGTCCCGGCCGCGATGGACGCCGGCACGCCCGCCGAGTCGCTCAGCCCGAGCGTTGCGACCCCGCTTCCCGCCTTCACCAGCAGCCCGTCGCTGTGGCCGTGGTAGCACCCCTCGAACTTCACGACGAGGTCGCGCCCGGTCGCCGCACGCGCCAGGCGGATGGCCGTCATCGTTGCTTCCGTCCCCGAGTTCACGAACCGGAGCCGCTCAAGCCCAGTGGCTTCGCTGATGCGCCTCCCCAGATCCACCTCCCCCGGCGAGAGCGCCCCGAAGGCCGTCCCGCCCGCTGCCGCCTCCCCCAGCGCTGCCACCACCGCCGGGTGCGCGTGCCCGAGGATGAGCGGCCCGTACGCCGCGACATAATCGATGTACTCTGCTCCGTCGGCGTCGTAGAGCCGCGCCCCCGAGGCCCGCGCGATCGGGATGGGCTCGCCCCCGATCGAGCGGAACGAGCGAACGGGGCTGGAAACGCCGCCAGGGAAGAGCGCTGCGGCCTGCTCGCGCAGGTCGGCGTTATCCACGAGTGACCCCGGCGGGCGTCCGAGCGAGGTACGCCTCGCGGACCTCGTTCCCCGGCGTCGGGAAGTCGGCGAACGCGACCTCCGAGTCGGGGCTCGACGGCTGCGGCGCTTCCCGTTGCCACAGGGCCGCCTCGCGGCACAGCGCGATCATGACGCTGCACGGCTCCGGGCAGGGAATTGCCTTCTCCGATGCTGCCTGCTCGGCCCAGACAGGCGTCCGCACGCACCGACCGCAGAGCGCGCCACGCGCCTGCTCCTGTCCCTCCGCATCGAGCTCGCCCGCGATGCGGTAGCGCCCCCGCTGCCGCGCCACCACCTCATCCAGCGGGATGATGTGCAGCGTTCCCTGGGACGCCTGCTGCTGGTGTAGGAGCGCCTGCGGGTAGATCGCATCGATTGCCGCTTCGGCTAGGTTTTCCGGCAGCGAGACGCGCCAGTTGCCGGGCAGCGTCCGCGCCCCGCTCAGTGGGCGGTAGCGACCGTAGTCGTCGATGCGCACATGCTCGCGCAGGGCTTCGACCGTACTCGTGAGCTCGCATGCCTCCGGCCCCGAGCGCGGGCCGGAGAGTTCGACCCGTCCATCCCGAAACGCCACCGCCACCTCGCCCAGCGTGAAGTCCCGCCTGGCCGCGATCGCTTCCCTCGCCGCGTCCTGCACGCGGCCATTCTAGCGGTCGGGCGGGTGTAGATAGACGCGAGGCGCCGGCCCGTCACATACTGCCCGCACCCACCACAACGTCGCCGGAGGTCGAGATGGGGCAGTTCCACCGCCAGCAGGTCGGTAACGCCGAGATCATCGCGCTCCAGGACAGCTGGACGGCGATGCCTCCCTCCATGTTCTATCCCGACGTCCCCGCCGACGCCTGGGCCGACTACGGCGAGTTCCTCGACGGCGACGGCAACCTCACGCTCAATCTTGGCGCCTGGCTCGTCGCGAGCGAGGGGAACATGATCCTCGTCGATACGGGGCTCGGCGGCCGCCCCGCCCCCATGCCCCTGAAAGAGGACACCGCGCTCCCCTCTGTGATGGAGGAGGCCGGTGTAATGACTGAAGAGGTCGACACGGTCGTCTACACCCACCTCCACTTCGACCACACCGGCTGGACCACCATCGACCACAACGGCGCAGCTGTCCCCCTCTTCCCCAACGCCCGCCACGTCGTGCAGCAGAGGGAGTGGGACTACTGGACCGGCAGCGACGAGCTTCGCGCCGCCGCCCAGTACGACAACGTCCTCGGTCCTATCGAGTCCGCAGGGCTGCTCGACCTCGTCGAGGGCGAGCACCCCGTCACCAGCGAGCTTGTGACCGTCCCCACCCCCGGGCACACCCCCGGACATGTGTCGTTCGTGCTGGCGAGCGCGGGCGAACGCGCCTACCTCATCGGCGACGCCGCCCACCAGCCCGTGCAGGTGTGCGAGGACGGCTGGTGCGCCGGCGCCGATGTCGACAAGGTCGCCTCGGCGGCCAGCCGCAAGGCGCTCATGGAGCGCATCGAGGAGGAGGGCGCGCTCATCGCGAGCGGCCACTTCCCCTTCCCCGGTCTCGGCCACGCGGTCGCCGGCGACGGCGTTCGCACCTACCGCCCCCTTGACTGATGCCGATGACTAGTGCGGACATGGACATCGAGGGCGTCGCCGGGGTCATCATCTGGACCGACCGGTACCCCGAGATGCTCGCCTTCTACCGCGACGTGCTCGGCCTGACGCCGCGCAGCGAGCGCCCGACCTTCGCGAACTTCGAGTGGGATGGCTTCCGCCTCAGCGTCGCCGCCCACGACGAGGTCCACGGTCCCGCCCGCGACCCCCTGCGCATCATGGTCCACTTCGCCGTCCCGGACATCGCCGCCACGCACCGCCGGCTCGTCGATCAGGGTGTCGAGTTCTCGCGCCCGCCCGAGCAGGAGCGCTGGGGCGGCTGGGTCGCCACCTTCGCCGACCCCGACGGCAATACCCTCCAGCTCCTGCAGCTCCCCGACTAGCGACTCAGACCAGCGGCCAGGGATAGCTCCGGTGGGGGCCCGGCGTGGGCATCGCCCGCGTTCGCAGGAGCCGGTCGGCTCGACCGAGGAACGCCCCGACTTCGTCCGGTGAGAGAAGCGCATTAAACGCTTTGGTTTCCTCATCGTCCCCCGCGACCGCCGTCGCCGCCCGCTCCACGTCCCCCAGCCACTCATCCGAGATGGGCTGCTCCGCCCAGTCCCAGATCACCGTGCGCAGCTTGTATTCGCGGTGGAAGCAGAGCCCGTGGTCGATGCCCCAGATTCGGCCCTGCTCGTCCAGCAGGCAGTGGCCGCCCTTGCGGTCGGCGTTGTTGGCCACGAAGTCGAACACCGCCATCCGCTGAAGCTGCGGCACGAGCTCCGGGTCGTCTCGCTGCTCGAAGAAGTGCGAGGACTGGTCGTGCGGCACGTACAGCTGCAGCGACCCCACCCCCTGCGGTCCGTCCCGCACGACCGTTGGCGGGACGAACGACCACCCCAGCAACTGTGCGAGCTGGTAGGCCGCCACCTCGCGCGCATAGAGCGTCCCGGTGGGGAAGTCCCACAGGGGCGTCTCCCCCGACTCGGGCTTGTAGACTGCCGCAATCTCCTGTCCGTCCCCCGCACAGAGCCGCGCCAGGTAGACGTAGTTGCTGGAGGACCAGAGCAGCTTCAGGTCCTCGAACTCCGCCTCCAGCAGCAGTGCCTCGGCCCCGGCCATGTCGATGCTGCGGGTCATGGCGGGCAGCGTAGCAGAGCGTCCGGAGGGCGGCGGCGAGTCAGACCGTGATAGTCCCCCGCAAGACCGTGACCGCCGTCCCCGCGATGCGCACCGTCGTGGGCGTTTCCCCCTCACCCTCCACCTCCACCTCGACCAGCCCTGGTCGCCCCATGATGTGCCCCTGCTCCACCGTGTATGCGGCCTCGCGCACGAGGCCGTGCCGCCACAGGTACGCCGCCATCCCGCCCGTGGCACTCCCCGTCACCGGGTCCTCCTGCACCCCAGAGGAAGGGCCGAAGTGCCGTGCGTGCGCCCGATTCGCCCGGTCGTACGCCTCGGGCGTGAACACGTGCGTGCTGAAGTAGCCGTCCTCGCCCTCCAGCTCGGCCAGGCGCTGCAGGTCCGGGCGAACTTGCCCAAGCACCGCCAGCGACGCCACCGGGATCATCGCCTGCGGCGTGCCCGTGCTGACGACCTGAAGCGGGAACCCATCGAGCAGGTCCGAGGTTCCGATGCCGAGCACCCGCGCGTACACGTCGCGGTCGAGTTCATGTCGGAACTCCGGTGTCGCCTGCGTCATGGCGATCCGCACCCGTCCGTCGTCGCGCCGCGAGAGGTCCACGGGCAGGACGCCCACGTTCAGCTCCTGCGTCACGCGGCGCGCCCCCTGGCCGAGCTCGATGAGCCCGTCCTCCACGAGCGCGTGCATCGTTGCGATCGTGGGGTGGCCCGCCAGCGGGATCTCCTTCCGGGGCGTGAAGAACCGCACGCGGAAGTCCGCTGCCTCTGAAGGCATGGCGAACGCCGTCTCGCTCAGGTTCAGCTCGCCCGCGATCGCCTGCATCTGCTCGGGCGTGAGCCCCTCGGCGTGCGTGACGACGCCGCAGGGATTCCCCGCGTACCGTTCCGTGGTGAACGAATCGACGATCCTGATCTCGTACTCGGCCATCGCGGGAGCGTAGCATCGGCCCATGTCCATTCAAGAGAACGACTCCCTCGCCGCGCGCGTCGGCGAGCTGCTCCTGGCCCGCGAGGCCCGCGTCGCGGTCGCCGAAAGCACCGCCGGCGGCCTCATCTCCGCCCGCCTCATCAGCGTCTCCGGCGCTTCGAAGTGGTTCGATCGCGGCCTCGTCGCCTACACCATGCCCTCGAAGCCGGACACCCTCGGCGTCAGCATCGACTTCCTCCGTGAGCACGGCACCGTCAGTCCCGTCGCGGTCGCCGCCATTGCCGAGTCCGTGCTCGACCGCAGCGCCGCCGACTACGTCGTCGCCGAGAGCGGCATGGCCGGGCCCATCAAGGGGCGGTCGTCGAAGCCCATCGGCGGCGTCTCCTTCGCCGTCGCCGGGCCGGATGGCACGGTGAGCGAAGAAGTGCACTTCGAGGGCTCGCGAGTGGCCATCATGGAGCAGATCGCCGAGCACGCCCTCGAGATGCTGGTCGCCGCGCTCGACTCTGGCGCCTAACTCCGCGTTGCGCGAAGGTGAAGCCTCCCACGCCGCGCAGCCAGCGCGAGATTGGAGCCACCCGTGCCCGCACCCGACCTCGACACCATCGTCTCCCTGGCCAAGCGCCGGGGTTTCGTCTTCCCCTCCTCCGAGATCTACGGCGGTTTTGCCAACACCTACGACTACGGCCCGCTCGGCGTTGAGCTGAAGCGCAACATTCGCGACGCCTGGTGGCGCGCGATGGTGCGCGAGCGCGACGACGTCGTCGGCATCGACGCGGCCATGATGACGAACCCCCGGGTGTGGGTCGCCAGCGGCCACACCGAGACCTTCAACGACCCCCTCGTCGACTGCAAGGAATGCCGTCAGCGGTTCCGCCCCGACCACATCGAGGAAGGGCTGTACGGCGAGGTCGAGCGGGACGCCGATGGGAACTTCCGCTGCCCCAGCTGCGGCGGCGAGTTGACCGAGCCGCGCCTCTTCAACCTCATGTTCAGCACGCAGGTGGGGACGGTCGTCGACGAAGGCTCCATCGCCTACCTGCCTCCTGAGACCGCCCAGGGCATGTTCGTGAACTTCGAGAACGTGCGCAGCTCCATGCGCCGCAAGCTGCCCTTCGGCATCGCCCAGACCCGCGTCAGCTTCCGCAACGAGATCACGCCGGGCCGCTTCATCTTCCGCACGCTCGAGTTCGAGCAGATGGAAATGGAGTACTTCTGCCGTCCCGCCGATGCCGCCGAGTGGCACCGCTACTGGATCGACGAGCGCCAGCGCTGGTACGCCGAGACCATCGGCATCGACCCCGCCCGCATGCGCATCCGCGACCACGAACCCGAGGAGCTCTCGCATTACAGCGCCGGCACGAGCGATATCGAGTACGACTTCCCCTGGGGCTGGGGCGAGCTCGAAGGCATTGCCAACCGCACCGACTTCGACCTGAAGGCGCACAGCGGCCACAGCGGCCAGGACCTCAGCTACTTCGACGAGGAAACGCGCGAGCGCTTCATTCCCTACGTCATCGAGCCCGCCGCCGGCCTCACGCGCACGCTCGCGGTCGCGCTGCTCGAGGCCTACACGGTCGAGCCCGACGAGAAGGGCGACGAGCGCGTCGTGCTCAAGCTGCCCGCCGCCATCGCCCCCATCAAGGTGGCGGTGCTGCCCCTTTCCAAGAAGGCCACGCTCACGCCCACCGCGAAGCGCGTCCACGCGCTCATCCGCTCGCACTGGATGACCCAGTACGACGAGACGCAGTCGATCGGCCGCCGCTACCGTCGCCAGGACGAGATCGGCACGCCCCTCTGCGTCACCGTCGACTTCGACACGCTTGAGGACGAAGCGGTCACGATCCGCGAGCGCGACACGCAGGAGCAGGTGCGCGTCCCCATCGCCGGCCTCGTCGCTGCCC
>VXRS01000059.1:6995-11792 GCA_009838385.1 Dehalococcoidia bacterium
GAGCGCGACACGCAGGAGCAGGTGCGCGTCCCCATCGCCGGCCTCGTCGCTGCCCTCGCCGAGCGCCTCCCCGGAGTCCGCTAGCTCGCTGCGAACGCCCGGCAGGCGATCGCGCGCCCCAGGTCGTCGATGGCTTCGCGCAGCATGCGCTGCAGCACCGCCTGTTCCTCCGGCGTCTCGTCCAGGAGCGCCTGCGCCCGGTCGAGCGTGTCCTGCTCAACGCGGTAGCTGGGGAAGAGCCCGCCGTAGAACACCGTCGCGAACTCGCGGTCGCGCTCCACGAAGATGTCCGCGACCTGGTCGAAGAAGGCGTCGACATACGGCGCCAACACGTCCGCCTGGTGCGTCCAGTTGAAGCCGCTCATCGCCGCCTGGTTCAGGTAGCGCGAGCCGTAGCCTTCGTCGGCGAAGCGCTCCCACGCCTCCGCCTTCACGCCCGCGTCGGGCACGGCGGTCTCGCAGCGGAGCTGCGCCCGCTGCCCGCGGTCGGAGGGATCGCGCGCGGCCTCGGCGGCCACGCGCTCGGCCGCTCCCGGCACCCCGAAAGCGGTGTGGCGCGCGGCCACGCCCCAGCGCATGTCCTGGTCCAGCTCGAACCCTTCGACCACCTCGTCGCCGTCGGCCAGTCGACCAATGTAGGCAAGGTCGTCCGGGTGCAGGGCCAGGCCCACGACCGACCGCCCCCAGATGATGCGTGTGTCGTTGTCGGAAGCGGCCAGCAGCCCCTCCCGCGCCGTCTCGAACAGCTGGTGGGCCTCGTCGTCCCGCTGGTCTGCGGGTACGTAGGCGTTCCGTGCGGAGAGCGCGTGCCCGAGCACCGAGTCGACCAGCTCGATGTTCTGCTCGAACCCGATCTTCTCCCGCACGATCGCGAGAAAGTCCGTCGACTTGAGTTGCTGGTCGCGAACCATGCTCCAGAGCGTCGACCAGAGCTGCTGCCGCAGCAGGTCGTCGTCGACGCGCTCGATGTTCTCCCGCGCCCAGGCCACCGACTCGTCGTCGAGCGCGATCTTGGCGTAGGCGTGGTCGTTGAAGTTCGGATACACGAGCGCCGGCCGCGGGCGGCCCCGCGCCTCCTCGATCTCCGTGCTCCCGCCCTCCAGCACCGCCGGCACGGCCTCGACGGCGGTGGAGGCGCCGTCGTCCGTGAGCAGCCCTGTCTCGAGCGTGTGCGGCCGGATGGTGGGATAGTCGGCGGGCGCGGTCTGGCTCAGCTCCAGGCGCGTCACGCGCTCGCCGTCGCTCTCCCAGTCCGCCCGGATCGTGTTCAGCGACGATGTCTCCAGCCAGAGCCGGGACCACTCACTCAGCTCGCGCCCGCTCCCCTCCTCCAGCGCCCCGAGGAAGTCCTGCAGCGAGGCGTTGCCGTAGTCGTACGTGCGGAAGTAGTGGCGCATGCCCTCGCGGAACCCGTCGATGCCGATCGTCGCGACAAGCTGCTTCAGCACCGATGCGCCCTTGCCATAGGTGATGCCATCGAAGTTCAGGAACGTCTCGTCCGTGTCCCGCACGGTCCCCGCGATCGGGTGCGTCGTGATGAGCTGGTCCTGCCGGTAGGCCCAGTTCTTGATGCCGTTGTTGAAGTCCTGCCAGCCCGACTGGAAGCGCGTCGCGCCCTCCATCGCCAGGTACGACATGTAGGTCGCGAAGCTCTCGTTCAGCCACAGGTCGTTCCACCAGCGCATCGTCACGAGGTTCCCGAACCACATGTGCGCCATCTCGTGGAGGATCACCTCCGCCCGGCGTCGCCGCTGGTTCTCCATCGGCGGGTCGCGGTACACCATCGACTCGTTGAAGGTGACCGCGCCCACGTTCTCCATCGCCCCGTGGTTGAACTCCGGCACGAAGATCTGGTCGTATTTGCCGAAGGCGTAGGCGTAATCGAAGAACTCCCCGAAAAAATCGAGCCCCTGCCGCGTGATCGTGAACAGCTCGTCCGTGTCGAGGTACTGCGCCATCGACTTCCGGCAGAGCAGCCCCAGTGGGATGCCGGCGTGCTCGTCTGTGGCCACGTGATACGGCCCCGCGATCAGCGCGAACAGGTACGTGCTGAACGGCGGCGTCTCCGCGTACACGCGCTGGATGCGCCCGTCCGCCAGCGTCTCCGCCGAGACCTCCTGCGAGTTCGCCGTGAGCGTCCATTCCGCCGGCGCCGTCACCGTCAGCTGGTAACGCGCCTTGATGTCGGGCTGGTCGAAGCAGGGGAACAGCCGGTGCGCGTCGAACGGCTCGAAGTTCGTGTACAGGTATTCTTCGCCGTCCTCGGGGTCGACGAACTGGTGGAGTCCGTCGCCGCCGTGGTCGTAGTCGTTCTCGTACTCGATGCGCAGCGTGTTCGAGTCCGCCAGCGCCCCACCGGGCAGCGTCAGCTCGCGCCCCCGCCACTGGAAGTCGACCGCCTCGCCGTTCAGCTCCAGCAGGTCGATGCGCTTCCCCCGGAAGTTCAGCATCAGGTCATCGTCGCCGCTCTGGTCGAACGCGATCGTGACGGCGCCGCCGTAGGTGGGGGCGCCCTTGGTCAGGTCGAGCGCGAGCTCGTAGCGGCAGTTGGAGACGCGCTCCGCCCTGGCTGAGGCGTCGGTCTCGGTGAGGATGTCGCGTTCCTGGGTGAGGACGGGCTCGGTCACGGGGTTCCTCGCTTCTTGTCGACGGTGGGTGGCCCGCAAAGGCTACCGCCCCCTGCCCTCAGCGTCAGGCTCGCCGCTCCTGTCCCGCGTTCGTGACGCGGGGTACAATCGGCCAAGCTCAGCCCGAGGTGTCCCGCTTCCATGCCCACCAGTGACGTTGTCGAGGCGCTCGTCACCGCCATCAACTACGACCGCTTCGAAGACATCCAGGCGCTGCACGCTCCGGGTGTCGTGTTCCACTCGTTCCGCAGCCCGATGCTGCGTGACAGCGTGGCCGTCCGCGATTTCCACCACGAGCTGCTTGAGCGCTACGCCGACTGCACCTACACGGAGGTCGAGGCCGTTGAGGACGGCGGCGCCGTTGCCGTCCGCGCCACAATCGAGGCCAAAGGCTACGACTGGCGCGCCTTCCAGCAGCGGGTGCTCGACGTCAGCCGCGTCGAGGACGACCTCATCGTCGACCGCCGCCTCTACGGCATGATGCGGGACATCGAGCTCGACAAACCCGCCCTCGCCGCAATGGACGCTGCCAACGCCTTCCGCGGCGGCTCCGCCCGCTCCACCCGCAGGCTTGTGCGCGGCCTCTACGAGAAGCTCATCGCCTCCGAGCGCGACGAGGCGGCCGAATCCCTCGACGAGAAGGTCACCCTCATCGATTCCGTCTACGGGATCGTTTCCGGGGTCGATGCAGTCCTCGATCTGCTTGAGGCGACCCCCCGCCCTGCTTTCGGCTACCCCCGCCTGACGGCTGTGGTCGCCGGCGAGAAGGACGCCGCCGTCGAGATCGCGATCGACCCCGCCCGCCCCCGCATCGCGGACTGGGTGCGGGTCGTCGAGGGCAAGGTGCTGGTCATCGAGCGGCACTGGATGCTGCGTGAGATCGGCATCAACCCCTTCGTCGAATACGCTCGCGACCGGCACCGCCGCCAGGTGATCCTGCCGAAGTAGATAGCCCGATCGCCGCGCTCTCCGCTGCGGCCCACCATCACAAGGAGTGCCCGCATGGCCACGATGTACTACGACGACGACGCCGATCTGGGGCTGCTGAAGGACCGCAAGATCGCGGTCATCGGGTTCGGCTCCCAGGGCCACGCCCACGCCCTCAACCTGCACGACTCCGGACTCGACGTGCGCGTCGGCCTCTACCCGGGGTCACGCTCCTGGAGCTCGGTCGAGGAGTCGGGCCTGCGCGTCGGCACCGTCGAGGACGTGTCCCGCGAGGCCGACGTGATCATGGTGCTCATTCCCGACCATCTGCAGCGCGATGTCTACGAGAAAGCAATCGAGCCCGGCCTGGCCGAAGGCAAGATGCTGATGTTCGCCCACGGCTTCAACATCCACTTCCAGCAGATCGACCCGCCCGACTTTGTCGACGTGACGATGGTCGCCCCCAAGGGGCCAGGCCACCTCGTGCGACGCGTCTACACCGAGGGCGGCGGTGTGCCCTGCCTGTTGGCGGTGCACCAGGACGCGAGCGAGGTCGCCTCGCAGCTCGCGCTCGCCTACGCCAAGGGCATCGGCGGCACGCGCGGCGGGGTCCTCGAGACGACCTTCCTGGAAGAAACCGAGACCGATCTCTTTGGCGAGCAGGTCATCCTTTGCGGCGGCCTCTCCGCGCTGATCAAGGCTTCCTTCGAGACGCTCGTCGAAGCCGGCTACCAGCCCGAGAGCGCCTTCTTCGAGACCATGCACGAGCTCAAGCTCATCGTGGACCTCATCTACGAAGGCGGCCTCGCGAACATGCGCTACTCCATCAGCGACACCGCCGAGTACGGCGACTACAGCCGTGGTCCCCGCATCATCACCGACGAGACGCGCGCTGAAATGCGCCGCATCCTCGAGGAGATCCAGACCGGCAAGTTCGCCAAGGAGTTCATCCTGGAGAACATGTCCGGCCGCGGCAGCTTCCTCGCCATGCGCCGCCGGGACGCCAACCACCAGGTGGAGCAGGTCGGCGCGGAGATGCGCGGCATGATGTCCTGGCTCAACGAGGGCAACTAGCTCCTCACGGAGCCTGGGACTCCCGTCAGCCTGTACCGTTCGCTCGGTAGCGCAGAGAAGAAGGGGTGGCCTCAGGCCACCCCTTCGGTGTTGGTTCCGCGAGCCGCGCGTTACACGCGGTGGCACCAGACCCAGTGCTCCTTGCCTCCGGTGCCGACGTTGCGCCACT
>VXRS01000059.1:11892-20453 GCA_009838385.1 Dehalococcoidia bacterium
ACGCGGTGGCACCAGACCCAGTGCTCCTTGCCTCCGGTGCCGACGTTGCGCCACTCGGGGACTTCCTCGCGGCACTGGTCGACGGCGATCGGGCAGCGCGTGTTGAACACGCAGCCCGGCGGCGGAGCCAGCGGGCTGGGCACGTCGCCAAGGAGAATGATGCGTTCCCGCTCGCGTTCCACGTCCGGGTCCGGAATCGGAACCGCCGAAAGCAGCGCCTTCGTGTAGGGGTGCAGCGGGTCGTCGAAAATCGTGTCGCGGTCGGTCAGCTCCATGATGTGCCCGAGGTACATCACGGCCACACGATCGCTGATGTGACGCACGACCGAGAGGTCGTGCGCGATGAACAGGTACGTGAGGTTGAACTCCTCCTGTAGGTCCTGCAGGAGGTTGATGATCTGCGCCTGGATCGACACGTCGAGCGCCGAGACGGGCTCGTCGCAGACGATGAATTCCGGCTCCACCGCCAGCGCCCGGGCGATGCCGATGCGCTGCCGCTGCCCGCCCGAGAACTCGTGCGGGTAGCGACTGGCGAAGTACGGGTTCAGGCCCACCGTCTGCAGCAGGCTGTGAACGCGGTCGCGCTTCTCCTGCCCGCGCGCCAGGTTATGGATGGTGATCGGCTCCGAGACGATCGACCCAACCGACATACGCGGGTTCAGGCTCGCGTACGGGTCCTGGAAGATCATCTGCATGCGGCGCCGGTAGTTCCGCAAGGAACGGCCCCGCACTTGCGTCAGGTCGGTACCCGCGAAGTTGACGCTGCCGGCGGTAGGCCGGTTCAGCTGGAGGATGGCCTTGCCGGTCGTGCTCTTGCCGCACCCCGACTCGCCCACGAGACCCAGGGTCTCGCCGCGCTTCACGTTGAAGGTGACGCCATCGACCGCCTTCACATCGGCTACGCGCCGCTGGAAGATCAGCCCCGCCGTCACAGGGAAGTAGACCTCCAGGTCTTCGACCTCAAGGAGGGCGTCTCCCACCCCGTTGCTCATACCGGGTGCGGCCTCGGCGGTGCTAGCTTGTTGCGACAATTGGCCTCTCCCTTCCGACGTTCTGCCACTCCCAGCAGGCGGCCTGATGCTCGCCTTCGATCTGGGCCGTGTCAGGATACTGCGTGAGGCACTGGTCGGTGCGCCAGTCGCACCGCGGATAGAAGCTGCAGCCCTCCGGCAGGTGCGCCAGGTCGGGCGGCAGGCCCTCAATGGGGATCAGCTTCTCCTGCCGATGCTCATCGAGCCGCGGCACCGAGTTCAGCAGCCCCACGGTGTAGGGGTGCTTCGGATTTGCGTACAGCTCGGCCGCATCCGCGCGCTCGATCACCTTGCCCGCGTACATCACGTTCACCCGGTCGGCGTAGCGCGCGACCACGCCCAGGTTGTGCGTGATGATGATGACCGCGGTTCCGAACTCGCGACTGAGCCGGGCCATAACCTCGAGGATCTGGGCCTGGATCGTCACGTCGAGCGCGGTGGTGGGCTCGTCCGCCAGCAGGATCTTCGGGTTGCAGCTCATCGCCATCGCGATCATCACGCGCTGGCGCATGCCCCCCGAGAACTGGTGCGGGTAGTCGTCGATGCGGCTGCGGGCGGCGGGGATACCCACCAGCTCCAGCAGCTCGACAGCCCGCTCCCGGGCGGCCCGGCCGCGAAGGTCCTGGTGCAGTTCCAGCGACTCCGTGATCTGCCGCCCGATCGTGAGCACGGGATTGAGCGACGTCATCGGCTCCTGGAACACCATGGCGATGTCGTTGCCGCGAATCCGCCGCATCTCGTTCTCGTCGAGCTTCAGCAGGTCACGTCCCTGGAACATGATCTCGCCGGAGACGATCTTGCCGGGGGGCGAAGGGATCAGGCGGAGGATCGAAAGCGCCGAGACGCTCTTCCCGCAGCCCGACTCACCCACAAGCCCCAGCGTCTCGCCCTCCTCCACTGAGTAGGACGTGCCGTCAACTGCCTTGACGACGCCCTCCTGCGTGTAGAAGTACGTCCGAAGGTCATTTACCTCAAGAAGCGCCATGACGCCCCCTTTCCCCCGACTCGGATTTGCCTGCGCCACCCATCGACGAGAAACGGGCTCCCCATGCGGCCATGGGGAAGAGGAGATTCGAACTCCTACGCCTTGCGGCACATGATCCTAAATCATGCTCGTCTGCCAATTCCGACACTTCCCCGGCCCAATCCGGCTGGCGAACCATCCGGTAAGACCTTTCTGAAGTGGTGAGCCGCGAAGGACTCGAACCTTCAACCTAGTGATTAAGAGTCACTTGCTCTGCCAATTGAGCTAGCGGCCCCGAGGTCGCGCGGAGTATACCCAAGCGCCTTCACGCGCGACAACAACTCCGAAACGTTTCGGAAACCCGGGCCAGTCCTTCAGACGGCCCCGCGCAGCAGCTCGATCACCTCGTCCACGGCCGCCACCCGCCAATTCGCCCACGTCTCGCTCGTTCGCTGCCACTCCAGGTACCGTTCGCGGCCTTCCGCCCGCGCCTGCTGGATCTCTTCCTCGCTCGGTTCATGCCCAAGGCGCTGCGCGATTGCCTCTGGACGCATGTCCCCCAGCACTTCGTAGAGCTGATCCATCTGCTCGTTCGCGAGGGCCGGCCGCTCGATGAAGTGCCCCAGCTCCACATGTTCGGCGTTGTAGAAGATGTAGACGGGGATGGACTCGAACTCCCCGTCCTTCAGGTACTCGGCAATCATGTCCTTGTTCTCGTCACGCTCGAAGATGCGCACTTCGATGCCCAGGGCCTCGGCGATGCGAACCCCCACGGGCATTCCCCGGTAGACGTCCGGGCACCAGTCCTCGCCGATGATGACCATGTGATCCGGCCCGTTCGGCTGCGAGGCCAGGTCGCTCAAGGCGGCCTGTTGCTCCCCGCTGATCGCCAGGCTCCCGTAGTTGTCGTCGAACTGCTCCCGATTGCGGATGCCCGACTCGATGTATTCCTCGTAGGTCTTGCCCTGCGCAAAGCGCTCGCGCGTGATAACGGATTCCGTTGCCTGAGCCACTGCGGCCTCCCCGGTCTGTATCGCTTGCAGTCAGCCTATCGGCGGCGCGCTGACGCTACAACTCGCCCCGCTCGGACGCCTTCGCCCGTTCCCACAGCTCGTCGCGCGTGTCCATGTCCATCTCGTTCAGGTCCAGCGACTCCTGTGCAGCCAGTCGTTCCACGAGCCCGAAGCGGCGGCGGAACTTCCCGTTCGCACGCCGCAGGGCCTGTTCGCCGTCGACGCCCATCGTCGCCGCGATGTGGGCGATCACGAAAAGCACGTCCCCGAACTCCTCCTCGCGGTCCTTCTCCGTCTCCGCCAGCGCCAGCTCCGCGATCTCCTCGGAGAGCTTCTCCAGCGGTCCGTGGATGTCCGGCCAGTCGAACCCCGCCCGGCGCGCCCGCCCCTGGATCGTCTGCGACTCCGCCAGTGCCGGTAGCGTTGCCGGCACGCCTTCGAGGCGGGGCTTGTCGGGTCGTTCCTTCTGCTTCAGGACTTCCCAGCTCTCGCGCACGTCCTCCGCCGTCTCCGCCGTGGCGTCCGCGAACACGTGCGGGTGCCGTGCGACCAGCTTCGCCGCGATACGCGAGTAGACGTCGCCGAACTCGAACTCCCCCAGCCGCTCCGCCACCGCCGCGTGCATGAGCACCTGCAGCAGCACGTCGCCCAGCTCCTCGGCGACGGCTTCGGCCTCGCCGGAGTCGATGGCCTCGAGCAGCTCGTAGGCCTCCTCCAGCAGGTGGGGGCGCAGCGATTCGTGCGTCTGCTCCCGGTCCCAGGGGCACCCCTCGGGGCCGTGCAGGCGGCGGATGATCGCCTCCAGCGCCTCGAACTGGCGCAGGTCGTCGGGGATGGGGTCTGGCTCCGTGTTGGTCGCCATGGGCGCAGTCTACGCGGCGTGGTTATCCGGTCTGTGGGAGCCCCGGTAGGACAAAGCGCGTTCGCGTTGGACAATTGGATGCATGACTGGGGAACAGCGCACCTGGGGCGGTCGCTTCGAGGGATCGATGGACGACCTCACGCGTGACTACACCGCCGGCGTCGACCGTGACCTCTACGAGCACGACATCGCCGGTTCGGTTGCGCACGCGCGCATGCTCGGGGCCACCGGCATCATCCCCGCGGACGACGCGGCGGCGATCGTCGACGGACTCGGCCGTGTTCTCGAACGCTTCCGCGCTGGCGAGGTCGAGTGGCGCCCCGACCTTGAGGACATCCACACCCACGTCGAGGTCCTCCTGCGCGACCAGAT
The DNA here is from genome assembly GCA_009838385.1 of Dehalococcoidia bacterium. The sequence continues at coordinate 16,135 of VXRS01000059.1, forward strand.
CGGCGCCGCCGCCGGACGGCTGCACACCGCTCGCTCGCGCAATGACCAGGTGTCGCTGCTCAATCGCATGCTCGTGCGCGAGCAGTGCGACCTCGCCGCCGCCGGCGCCGAGGCGCTCATCGCCGCGCTCTGCGATCTCGCGCTGACCCATGCTGCCGACCCGATGCCCGGCTACACGCACCTCCAGCGCGCCCAACCGGTCACGCTCGGCCACCACCTGCTCGCTTACGGCGAGATGCTCCTGCGCGACCGCGACCGCTTCCGGGACTGCCGCGCGCGCGCCAACGTGCTCCCGCTCGGTTCGGGCGCCCTCGCCGGCTCCCCCTACCCCCTCGACCGCGAGATGGTCGCCCGCGAGCTTGGCTTCGACGGCGTGTCACGCAACAGCCTCGATGCCGTCGCCGACCGCGACTACGCCATCGAGTTTCTCGCCGCCTGCGCGGTCACCCAGGTGCATCTCTCGCGCCTGGCCGAGGAGATCGTGCTCTGGTCGAGCGCCGAATTCGCCTTTGTGCGCCTCCCCGACGCGTTCGCCACCGGGTCGAGCATGATGCCCCAGAAGAAGAACGCCGACGTCGCTGAGCTCGCCCGGGGCCGCTCCGGGCGCGTGTTCGGCGAGCTGGTGAACCTGCTGACCAATCTGAAGGGTCAGCCCCTCGCCTACAACCGCGACCTGCAAGAGGACAAGGCCGCCATCCTCAACGCTGCCGCCGTCGTGGTCCCCTCGCTGCACATCTTCGCGGCTATGGCGCCTGCCCTCGAATTCGACCTGGAGCGCATGCGCGAGGCTGCCTCCGGAGGCTTCTCCCTCGCCACCGACGTGGCCGACTACCTTGTGCGGAAGGGCATGCCCTTCCGCGACGCCCATGCCGTCACCGGTGGCCTCGTGCGCGAGGCCGAGGAGCGCGGCTGCGAGCTCCACGAGCTTCCGTTCGACCGCTACGCGGAGGCCAGCGACCTCTTCGAGCCCGATGTCCTCGAAATTGACGTCGACTCGGCCCTCGCCGCCCGCGATGCTGTCGGCGGCACCGCCCCCGCCCGCGTCCGCGAGGCTGCCGCGGCGCTGCGAAGCGAGGTCGGCTCCTAGTCCAGCTGCGCGACCAGCCCCTTCGTCGCCTCCGCCGCCGCTACCACGCGCTCGCGCTCCTCGTCTGACAGCTCCAGCTCGAAGGTGCGCTGGATGCCGCCCTCGCCGAGCTGCACGACCGTGCCCGAGAACACGCCCTCGATGCCGTACTCCCCCTGGTGCAGGGTCGAGCAAGGCAGCAGGCGCTGCTGGTCGAGCAGGATCGCCGTGACCATCGCGATCGTCCCCGCCGAGGGCGCGTAGAAGGCGCTGCCGACCCGCATCAGCTCGGCTATCTCGGCCCCGCCCCGCATCGTGCGCGCCACCACCTCGTCGACCCTGTCGGCCGGGAGCAGCTGCGTGAGCGGAACGCCCCCGACGCGCGTCTGCGAGACGACCGGCACCATGGTCGTGTCGGTGTGGCCGCCGATGACGTAGCCGTGCACGTCCTGCGGCGAGACGCCGCAGGCGTCGGCGACGAAGTGCCGGTAGCGGGCGCTGTCGAGCGCGCCACCCTGGCCGATCACCCGTTCGCGCGGGAAGCCGCTCGCCTCCAGGGCGACGTGGCACATGGCGTCCATCGGGTTCGAGAAGATGACCAGCACCGCGTCCGGCGAGGCCTTCGCCGCGTCCGCGACCTTGGCCCGCACGATCGCGGCGTTGCTGTTCAGCAGCTCCTCGCGGCTCATGCCCGGCTTCCGCGGCGCGCCCGCGGTCACGATCACCACGTCCGAACCGGCCGTCTCGTCCCAGCCGTCGGTGGCGCTGATGGAGGCGCTGAATCCGCTCCAGGCGGCCGCCTGCGACTCGTCCAGCGCCTTGCCGAAGTGCATGGTGCCGGCGAACTGCGGATCGTCCTGCAGGACGACGTCGCAGATGTCGCGCTCAATGAGCCGCTGCGCCATGGCGCCGCCCGTCATGCCGGCGCCAACGATCGTGACTTTCTTCCGTGCCATCGTGTTCCTCTCGAGGGTGCGAATTTGTGCCGGGAGACTAGCACGGGCCCCCCGTAGGGACCGCCGCCTCCGTCCGGCAAGCTCGCAATACCGGCAGCCCATACACTGAGGCTGTGGATCAGGCCCGCATCCGCAACTTCTGCATCATCGCCCACATCGACCACGGCAAGTCGACGCTCGCCGATCGCTTCCTGGAGGTGACGGGCACGGTCGCCGTGCGCGCCATGGAAGACCAGGTGCTCGACACCATGGACCTGGAGCGCGAGCGTGGCATCACCATCAAGGCCGCGGCCGCCCGCATGACCTATCGCGGGAACGACGGCGAGGAATACCAGTTCAACCTCATTGACACGCCCGGCCACGTCGACTTCACCTACGAGGTCTCCCGCTCCCTGGCCGCCTGCGAGGGCGCCATCCTGGTGGTCGATGCCTCCCAGGGCATCGAGGCGCAGACGCTCGCGAACGTCTACCTCGCGCTCGACCAGGGCCTCACGCTCATCCCCGTCATCAACAAGATCGACCTGCCCCACGCCGAGACCGAACGCGTCGTCCACGAGCTCGAGCGCGTCGTCGGCTTCTCCGAGGACGAGATCATCCTCGCCAGCGCCAAGGAGGGCAGTGGCATCGCCGAGATCCTCGAGGCCATCCACGAGCGCGTCCCGCCCCCCGAGGGCGACCCCTCGGGCGAGGTGAAAGCACTCATCTTCGACTCCAAGTACGACGCTTATAAGGGCGTGCTCGCGCACGTGCGCGTCGTCGACGGCGGGATGCAGGGCCGCTCGGACCTGCGCCTGATGCAGACCGGCAAGACTTTCGAGCCGCTCGAATACGGCATCTTCGCCCCCGGCATGCAGCCGCTCGAAGGACTTGGGGCAGGCGAGGTCGGCTACATCGCGACTGGTCTCAAGGAGGTCGCCGACTGCCGCGTGGGCGATACCGTCACGCTCGCCGAGACGCCCGCCGCTGAGCCCCTCCCCGGCTACCGCCAGGCCAAGCCCATGGTCTTCGCCGGCATCTACCCCACCGATTCCGACCAGTACCAGGAGCTGCGCGAGGCGCTGGAGCGCCTCGCCCTCAACGACGCCTCGCTCGTCTACGAGCCGGAGTCGTCGGCAGCGCTCGGGTTCGGGTTCCGCTGCGGCTTCCTCGGCCTGCTGCACCTCGAGATCGTGGTCGAGCGCCTTGAGCGCGAGTACGACCTCGGCCTGCTCACGACCGCCCCCAGCGTCGAGTACGAGGTCGAGTTGCGCTCCGGCGAGGTCGTCGCCATCGAGAACCCCTCCCTCCTGCCCAATCCCTCGCACATTGAGGAGATCCGCGAACCCTGGGCCACCATCGACGTGGTCACCCCTAGCCGCCACATCGGGCAGGTTATGGACCTTGTGACCAGCCGGCGCGGGCAGTTCCTGCGGATGGAGTACCTCGAACCCGAGAGCGACCTCGCCCCCGGCGAGGCGCGTGTCCTCCTCGCCTATGAGATCCCGATGGCCGAGATACTTGTCGACTTCTACGACACCCTGAAGGGCTCCACGAGCGGCTACGCCAGTCTCGACTACCAGCCAGCCGGCTACCGCGCCGCCTCGCTGGTCAAGGTCGATGTGCTCGTCAACGGCCAGGTCGTCGACGCCCTCTCCATCATCACCCACCGCGAAAACGCTTCCCGTGAGGGCCGCTCGCTCGTGCTGAAGCTGCGCAGCCTCATCCCCCGCCAGATGTTCGATGTGCCCCTGCAGGCCGCGATCGGTGGCCGTATCATTGCCCGCGAAACGGTCCGCGCGCTGCGCAAGAACGTCCTCGCCAAGTGTTACGGTGGCGACATAACGCGAAAGCGGAAGCTGCTTGAGAAGCAGGCCGAGGGCAAGAAGCGCATGAAGCGCGTCGGCAACGTGGAAATTCCGCAGGAGGCCTTCATGGCCGTCCTGCAGCTGCGCGAGGACTAGGAGCGAAAGATGATCAAGGCATTCGTGCTCATCGTGGTGGACCCGGCCGAGACCCAGAGCGTATTCGACTCCCTCCAGGGGGTGGACGGCATCTCCGAGGTCTACCAGGTGATGGGCCCCTACGACATCGTGGCGGTCATTGAGGCCCCCAGCATCACGCAGGTGCCCGCCCTCATCAGCCAGCACATCCGTGTGGTCGAGGGCATCGAGAGCACGACCACCTGCGTCACCTTCCCCGAGTCCTAGCCGACCCCTTGCTGCCGTACGAAACTTGCCGTACACTGGATTCCGTACGGAACTTCCCGTACGGGAGTAGCCATGTCAGCCCGCCTGGAAGTACGGCTCGACGACGAGCGG
>VXRS01000059.1:20553-23559 GCA_009838385.1 Dehalococcoidia bacterium
CCGTACGGGAGTAGCCATGTCAGCCCGCCTGGAAGTACGGCTCGACGACGAGCGGAAACAACGTCTGGAGCAGCTGGGCGAGGCTGAGGGAGTTCCCATCTCCGAGGTGGTACGTCGCCTGATCGACGACGCCTGGGAGGAGGTCATGCGTGCACGCCGCATCGCCGCGGTGGAACGCATGGCCCAGCTGGAGGTCGAGGATCCCCCGGATCCTGAAACGCTGTCGCGGGAGCTTGAGGAGACCTATGGGCCCGGCGGCCTTTCTTGACACCAACGTCCCCATCTACGCTTCAGGCGGGGTCCACCAGCAGAAGGCCCCCTGCCTGCGAGTCATGGATCTGGCCGCTCGCCAGCCGCGCGCCTTCGTCACCGATGTCGAGGTCCTGCAGGAACTCATGCACCGCTACCTCTCCTCCGACCGATGGAGCCTCGGGAGAGAGGTACTCTCGATGTTCGCCGAGGTCATGAGAAACCGGATCGAACTGGTCCACGTCTCGGACTTTCGCGTGGCCTCGGCTCTCGCAGACGATCATCCGGGAATCGGCGCCAGGGACTTGCTGCACGCATCGGTGATGCGACGCCTGGGCGTCGAGCGCATCATCTCCGCCGATCGGGACTTCGACCGGCTGCCCGAGGTCACACGACTCGACCCCCTGGACGTAGACGCATGGGCGAGTTCGGTCCTGTCCGGGTAGGCAGCAGGCCGGACGCCTAGAAGATGCTGGCGTCGCTCTCCTCTTCCGCCTCGCCGACCGCCTGCTCCGTCGTGACCAGGCCGCGGCCGAAGAGAAGGCGCCGGCCCGCCGCCTCGAAGGGCGTGGCGCCCTCGGCGTCGGTTCCCAGCGCGCGCTGTACGAGCGCGAAGAGCGTCTCGCCTGTGACGAGCGCGTACCCGTAGTTCTCGCAGGCGATGCGCAGGGCGTCCGTGAGCTGACCGCGGCGTGCCGAAGGCGTGATGTGCCGCTTGCCGTTCGCCACGATGATGCCGCGGAGCTGCTCGCCCTCATCCAGCAGGTGCCGCTCCAGGCGACGCTGCAGCCGCACGTAGGGCCACTCCGCGACGTCCTCGCGCGAGCTCTCGACTTCCACGAGGGCGGTGTGCTCCCCCTCCGTAACCGCGAGGCCTTCGTCGGCTTCGGTCGCGTTCAGTCCCAGGAGCGCAAGCGCCTCCTCCACGGCGGTTGCGAACGCCGGACCGGTGGCCCACAGCAGGCGGCGGTGGGACGTGAGGGCGTTGAGCCGCTCCCGCACCGCTGCCGCTCTCGAGGCGGCCGCCGACTCGGCTTCTGCCGCTTCCTCCAGCTCCGCCTCGATCTGCTCCGAGCCGGGAAGGGCGTGGGTGCGCGACCACCCGGGCGCATCCTCCGACACGGCCCCCGAGGCCACTTCCGTCATTGCGTCGACGAGCGACTGGGCAAGCTTGGTGCGCGCGGTGCCCGTCACGGTGGCGAACGTGGGCGTCACCACGACACGCCCCGCCAGCACCGGGAACTCGGCTGCGATGGGCATGTTCGATCCGCCGGTGGCGATCACGTGCCCTTCGTGTCCCCTCGTCCCGATGGCCTGGTCGAGCACGGCCCGGTAGGAGAGGTGGCGGCGGTGTTCGCGCAGCACCGGGCTCAGCGGATGGCGGTCGTCGGCTATGCGGACGGTCTTCCCCTCTCCGGCCCGGATGTGAGGCGGGTTCCAGCTCGCGCCCTTGGGCGCCGGCAGCCAGCTGTAGCGATCGAACCCCTCGAAGCCGACAACCCCGGGCAACACCGCGTTCGGGCGCCCGATGACGAAGATCGTGCCCCCCTGTTCCAGGAAACGCCTGGCCTCCTCCGAGCGCCGCGTGAGCTGGTCGGCGGCGGAGATCTGCGTTGCCGTTGTCGCCCCGTTGACCACCGGACGCCCGTCCTGCGCGTTGAAGGGGCGCTCCCCATCGAGCAACTGCTGGACAGCCGTCGTGATCGCCTCCGGGTCGATGAAGACCGCGTCGTAATCAGTGAAGCTCGGCGAGTTGAGGATCGTGTGGTTGTCCACGATCTGGTTCGGCAGGGAGTACCCGATGGTCAGGATGCGCATGGCTACTGCTCCGTTCGTATGAGGGCGGTGAGGTGGGCGAGAAGGTCCGGGCGGATCTCCTCGCGGTCGATGGCGGCGGCGACCGCGGCGGCGATCGCCCCCGCGGGACGGCCCGCGTCGTAGCGGAGGCCGTCGAAACGGCAGGCGCACACGGGCTCGCCTGCCGCGATCTGTCCGGCGATCGCGTCGGTGAGCTGCAGCTCGCCTCCCGCGCCCGGTTCCAGCGTATCGAGTTGGTCGAAGATGGAGGGGCCGAGCACGTAGCGTCCTACCACGCCCAGGTCGGACGGAGCCTCGCTCGCAGCCGGTTTCTCTACGATGCCGCGCAAGCGGACCGGGTTCGCGGGGCCGTCCGGGTCGACGATGCCGTACTGCGGGATCTGCTCCGGCGTGACCTGCTGCACCGCGATCACGGTCGCGGCTCCGCAGCCCTCGTAGGCCGCTGCGAGCTGCGCCGTGCAGGGCGTCGCCCCCAGGATGATGTCGTCCGGGAACAGCAGCGCGAACGGCTCGCCTGCGAGGTACGGCTGCGCCTGCTGGACGGCGTGACCCGTCCCCAGCGGCTCCCGCTGCTCGACGAACGTGAACCTCGCCAGTTGCTCCGGCGCCAGCACGCGCTCGGCGAGGGCCGTGTCGCCCCGCTCACGGGCGATGGCCTCGATGCGCGACCCGCCGCCGAAGTGCTCGCGGATGGCGACACGGTCGGGCGCGAGCACTATCACGATCTCCTCGACCCCGGCCGCCACCGCTTCCTCCACCGCGTACTGAATGATGGGCCGGTCGACGACCGGCAGCATCTCCTTGGGCACGGACTTGGTAGCCGGCAGCATGCGCGTGCCGAGCCCGGCCGCGAGGATGACCGCTCGTCGCACGGACGCCATAACGGCATGGTAGAGCGCCGGGCCGTTCCGATATACAGCGCGATAATGGGGGTGCTAT
>VXRS01000034.1:0-4178 GCA_009838385.1 Dehalococcoidia bacterium
CTGGAGGAGGCTCGCGCATGGCTGCGGGGGTTGCCGGGGGTGGGGCCGAAGACAGCGGCGTGCGTGCTGCTCTTCGCACTCGGGCGTCCGGCGTTGCCGGTCGACACGCACGTGGAGCGGGTGGCGAAGCGGCTGGCGCTGGTGCCGCCGAAGACGACCCCGGAGCAGGCGCACGAGCGGCTCGAGGCGCTGGTGCCGCCGGACCTCTACTACCGCTTCCACATGCTGCTCATCAAGCATGGGCGGCGGACGTGCAGCGCGCGGGCGCCGAGCTGCGAGGCGTGCCCGCTGGAGGCTTCGTGTCCGAGCAGCGTGTTGCCGGCCGAGGTGGTGGGCCAGGACTAATCGTCGCGGGCGGAGGCGGTGCCGCCGCGCGTATGCTCCCGAACACTTCGACTCAGGAGAGCGCTTTGCACGTCGCCTTGCTTCGGGGGATCAACGTCGGCGGGAAGAACAAGCTGCCGATGAAGGAACTCGCCGCCTTGTTCCGGGAGGCGGGATGCGAGGACGTCAGCACCTACATCCAGAGCGGGAACGTGCTCTTTCGCTCCCGCTCGACGCCGGCGGACGCCATCCCGTCACTGATCAGCGCTTCGATCCAGGAGCGCTTCGGCTACCCCGTTCCGGTGGTCACGCGCACGGCCGGAGACCTCCGGGCGACCGTGGAGGCGAACCCTTTCGCCGCTGCCGAAGCGGACAAGCTGCTCGTCCTCTTCCTGGCCGATGCTCCCGACCCCGAGCAGGTTGAGGCACTGGACCCCCATCGCTCGCCCGGCGACGAGTTCGCGGTCGTTGGCCGCGAGGTCTTCCTTCACTGCCCAAACGGGTTTGCCCGCAGCAAGCTCACGAACAGCTACTTCGACTCCGCCCTTTCGACGACCAGCACGGGCCGGAACTGGAGGACGGTCAACAAGCTCCTCGAGCTGGCCACGGCGGCGGCTGACGCCGCGCATGGCGAGCCCCGAGACGCGGTCTAGGGATTCTCGTCGCGGGCGCCGCCCACCTCGGGTTCGCGGGGCGACGGCGGCGGGGACGCGGGCGGACGAGCGGGGAGCGACATCCCGCTGAGGCGCTGCCGGAGTCCGCTCAGGCCGGGCAACCGGAGGCCCCCACCTCGCGAAAGCTCGTGCGTCGGGCCGGGGACGGCGGTGAAGGGGAGGGTGGGGCCGGTGTCGTAGGCGTTGGGGTCGAGTGACTCGTCGGAGAAGAGGTGATCGGCAATGAAGCCGAGGACCCGGCCGGCGAAGGCGATGATGAGGCCGAGGGATCCGGCGATCAGGAAGTTGCGCTCGGGCACGTCGAGCATGATTTGGACGAGCACCTGGAGGTCGAGGACGAAGGGGTCCTCCGAACCGAAGCGGTCGATGAGATAGGACGCGCCACGGGCAACGAAGTAGCCGGGCGCGGCGGCGAGAAGCACGGCGAGCCCGAAGGAGGTGAAGCGCGCGAACCCACGGTTGAGGGCGAGGGTGGCGGCGCCCAGGACGCTTGCCAGGACGAGGCTGCCGAGCGCCAGCCAGCGGGCGCGGTCGTGGACATCGCCGGTGAGGAAGCCGACAAGCTCGCGGATGACGTTGTAGATGGAGAAGAGCTCGGAGGCCTGCTCGCCAGTTTCGTCGAAGGCGTCCAGTCCCGTGGCGTAGACGAGCTTGGCCGAGCGGTCGAGGACGATGGCGCGGAGGGTGGGCGTGTCCGCGGTGAGGGCCTCAAGGCGGCTGAGGGTGATGGGCAGGGGGTATTCGGGCAGCTGCACCGCCTCCTCCGTGGACGCGCGGGCCTCGTCGCGCAGGGCGGGGAGGTTCTCCTCGAGGGTCTCATCGATGTCGGTGAGGGAGGCGATGCCGGCGGCGAGCAGCGACTCGGCGCGGTCGGGGCGGGTGATCTCGTACACGCTGAGGGAAGCGATGAACAGGAAGAGGGCGATGGCGAACAGCCCGGAGGCGAGCCAGGTGCCGCCGTGCTCGGCTTCGGCGTAGGCCTTGCCGAAGACGCGCTCGCTGACGGGGCCGCGCCGGGGGAAGTTCGAACGGCGGCTCAGCATCCGATCACCCTACACGCCCTGCACGACGATGGTCCCGGCGATGCGGTCGTGGAGGGCGCGCCGGTAGGGGTCGAAGACGGCCCAGAGCAGTCCGGCCACACAGATGAGCAGGCTGATGCCAACAAGAACGGCGGCGGCGGCGGGCGTGCCGCGGAGGACGTAGGCGAGGACCGCGCCAATACCAAGGACGAGCACGTAGCTGAGCATGCCGGTCACGCGGGCGAGGGCGCCCAGCAGGCCGAGAGCACCGCCATCGGAGCGCACCACGCTGATGCGCATCATGGCGGCTCCGGCGGTCTTCCCCCAGAAGGCGAACCCGAGGAAGAAGTAGAGGAAGCAGGCGGCAGGCACAGCCCCGACGAGCGCCCAGAAGAGGCTGATGGAGCTGCCGGACGCGTCGACGCGATCGAAGTCGGAGGAGAGGAGCAGGTTGACCGAGCCGGCGATGATGAGCACTCCCGCTACGAAGAAGAGGACGAGGGCGTCGATGGCGACGGCGGCGACACGCATCTCGAAAGAGGCGTAGCGCAGGCGGCGCGCGGATGGATGTTCGAGCGCCGCTCCAGGGGCTGCCGGAGACCCTGCTGCCATGAGCGTGTTCATTGTATCGCCGGGAAAGGCGGGGGCGGGGAGGCAGACCCTAGACTGTTGGAGTGAAGCGCTTGCGTCCCTCCGGTCTGGACACATCGCCCGTGGACCTGCGTCCCTGGCAGCCGCCGCTGCTGCTGCTATCAACGACGGCCGCCGCGACGTTCACGGTGGCACTCGTGATAGCCCTCAGCCTGTTGGTGGCGCGCGGGCCGGCGGGAAGCGACGAGTATTCGGTGTGGCGATGGGAGGCGGAGCACCTGGCGGGATCGGTCTTCAGCCTGCTGGGCGTGGGAGAGGAGCTCAGCGAGCAGGAGGAGGCGGAGCGGCTCGAGGCGTACTTTCGCGTGACCTCCGCGATCCGGGCGGAATTACAGGCCGAATCGCCGGACCGGGCGCTGTTGGAGGCGCTGGCGAACGAGCGTGCGCTCTACGAGAACGACGTCGAGCGCATCATCGAGCGGTACGTGACAAACGCGGTTGTGGCGGCGGGGCTGAAGCGCCCACTGCCGCTCTTCGAGGGAATGAGGATGCTCTGGCCGGCGGTGGACATCGAACTGACGAACCCGCCGCAGGTGCTCGTGCGTTCCCCCCGGGACGAGATCCGGTCAAAGGGGTACACGCTCCTGCAACCGGACCTGACGCTGGAGGCGATCGAGCGGATCGAGGCGCACACCGACGACGAGGACACGGTGTCGGTGGTGCTGCCCATCGGGGGGCTTGCGGTCTACCCGGCGATCATCCGCGAGGACCGGTCGTACTACTCGATCCTGCGGACGGCGGCGCATGAGTGGGTCCACTTCTACCTCGCCTTCTACCCGCTGGGGATCGCCTACAACACGCCCGACGGGCCGACGCTGAACGAGACGGTGGCCAATGTGGCGGAGGTGGAGATCGCGCGCATCGCCCGGGGACTGCACCCGATCGATCTGCCTGAAGGGGCAGACGGACGCGCGCCGCCACGGGAGCGGTCGTCCCTCTCCTTCAGTACGGAGATGCGGGAACTGCGGCTGGCGGTCGACGACCTGCTGGCTGCGGGCCGGGTGGTGGAAGCGGAGGCGCTGATGGAGGAGCGCCGGCTGCACCTGGCGGAACACGGGATCTTCATCCGCAAGATCAACCAGGCCTATTTCGCCTTCTACGGGTCGTACGCAACCCTGCCGCAGTCGTCGGACCCGATCGGGCCGAAGGTGGAGCGCGTGTGGGAGGAGACGGGCGACCTTCTCGAGTTCATGTCGCTGGTGCGGGAGATGCGGACCGAGGCGGAGCTCGACGCGATCCTCGTGAGGCTGGGGGTCGACCCGGCGACAATCACGGTCGAATAGGCGCCGGGGAGCCGGGAACAGGGCGGCTAGTCGACGACCAGGGGCAGGGACGGATCGGCGGCGTACTCGGACATCGAGGCGTCGTAGACGGCGATGTCTTCGTACCCCAGGAGCGAGAGGACGAAGGCGTCGCTGGAGGCGGCGATGCCGCCGCCGCAGTAGGTCACGACGCGCTGCGTCCTGTCCGTGCCCGCCTGCTCGAAGAGTGACGCCAGCTCCTCCGC
>VXRS01000034.1:4278-23527 GCA_009838385.1 Dehalococcoidia bacterium
CGCGCTGCGTCCTGTCCGTGCCCGCCTGCTCGAAGAGTGACGCCAGCTCCTCCGCGGGGCGGTAGAGGCCGGTCTCCGGGTCGGTCAGCTCCATCGCCGGCACGTTGACGGCTCCGGGGATGTGCCCGGCGCGCCCGTACCGCTGCCCGCCGTCGGCGCCCGAGTGCTGGCCTCGCCCAAGGGAGTTAATGAGGCAGCTGCCGGCTGCGTCTCCAGACTCGACGAAGGCCAGGACTTCGTCGAGGTCGGCGAACCGCGCCCGGTCCGGAGTTGGCGTGAAGGTCGTGGGCTCGTACGTGGCGGAATCCGTGGAGGCGGCTCGGCCTTCGGCGGTCCAGCGCAGCCAGCCACCATCGAGCACGGCCGCGCGCCGGCATCCCATCGACTGGAACATCCACCACAGCCTCGCGGCCCACATCGAACCGGAGCGGTCGTAGAGGATCAGCCTGGAGGACTCGGAGATGCCGTGCCGTCCGGCCGCCTCGGCGAAGGCGTCGGCGGACGGCATCATGAACCGCAGGCGCTGCTCGTTGTCGGAGAAGTCTCCCTGCAGGTCGAGGAACCCGGCTCCGGGAATGTGCCCTGCCTCGTACTCCCCGCGCCCTGACTCGACGCGATAGCCGCCGCCGTCACCGGGGCGCAGGAACACGGTCGCTTCGAAGACGCGGACATCGTCGTCCAGCAGGTGCTCCGCCAGCCAGTCGGTGGTGACGAGGAACTCCGGATTCGTGAACGGCATGGTCGGCTCCAGTCTGGACCTGGCCTGAATCTGCTTGTGCGCGGCCCAGTATCCGCCTCCTGCCGGTGGCCTGCGACCCCTCCTCAGGAACCGAATTGCTGCCCCTGAGACCAGCGCCAGCAATTCTCGAAATTCGGCGAAAACGGCCGGGGTAATTCGGGACTTTCCTCCCTACAGTCGGGCCATGACCGGCAACGAACACACGCACCGACTGCCGGTTCCGCACGGTGAGGGGCGGCGGGAACCCGCTCACCGCGACTCAGGAGGAGGCTCACATGCAAATCACGAAGTGGATGTCCCGGATCCTGGTTGGAAGCGCGACCGCTGCGCTGCTCGCACTGGCGGTTGTCGCCTACGGCGGCACCAGCGACTACCCCGGCAGCCACGGAACGCCCGCGGCTCTGGCTCCCGGTGAGCGGGACGAGCAAGGGGCGGCCCCGGACACGGCAGGTCAGATCGAGGCGACGGAAGCGGCCGCCCCCGGGGAGCCGGCGGCGGCGGGACAGGAATACTCCTGCGAAACCTGCGCGGCGAGCCAGACCTCCAGCCGTAAACAAGGGCAGGTGCACGCCCAGAGCAGGCGCGCCGTGGTGGGAATCGGTGGATCGGCCGGCAAGGGCGGAGGCAGCCCCGCCGAACTGTTCGGGGAAATCCAGCGGCCTCAACCCGAGGACACGACGTTCAGGGACTACAGCCGCCTGCCCTTCGTCACAACGGCGGTGGACCCTGTATCGACCTTCAGCCTCGACGTTGACCGCACGTCGTACCTCCTCGCGCTGACGTGGGCCAAGAACCACTACAACGTGGAGCCGGACTCGGTGCGGGCCGAGGAGTGGGTGAACGCCTTCGACTACGACTACCCCCTCCCCAACGACAGCGGCACCTACGGCGTCACAACCGCCGCCTCCGCCCATCCGCTCGAAGCCAACCTGCACCTCGTGCGCATCGCCTTCCAGGCCCCGCAGCTTCCCGATGACACGCCCCTCAATGTGACGCTCGTGCTCGACGCATCGGGTTCGATGGCCAGCGGCAACCGGGTCGCCATCGCACGTGAGGCGGCCGAGACCATCCGCCAGAGCCTGAGCGAACGCGACCGCATCGCCGTCGTGCACTTCACCACGCGTGTCATCGACGCCTACACCGTTGAGCACACCACCCCGGACGACGAGGACGTCGTGTCGTCCATCGCCCGCCTGAACGCGCACGAGACCACCAACGTGCAGGCCGGGCTCAACCTCGGCGTCCGGCTCGCGGACGCGGCCCGCCGCGAGCGTCCGGAAGCCTTCAACTACATCATCCTGATGTCGGACGGCGTCGCGAACGTCGACGTGACGGACCCGTTCGGGATCCTCGACTCTTCCCCCGAGACCGACAGCCTGAACCCGCTGCGTCTGATCACCATCGGCGTCGGGCTCGGGAACTACAACGACTACCTGCTGGAACAGCTCGCCCAGCACGGGAACGGCTGGTACCGCTACCTGAACGACACAGAGCAGGCGCGCGAGACGTTCAGCCGCGAGAACTGGCTCGCCCTTTCGACGCCGTTCGCCGACCAGACGCGCGCGCAGGTGACCTTTGATCCGGGAGTCGTGAAGGCGTGGCGCATCCTCGGATACGAGAACCGCGTCACCCCGGACCACACCATCGAGGAGGCGCGGAAGGAGTTCGCCGAGATCTACTCGACGGCAGCCACGACGGTCTTCTACGAACTAGAGCTCCACGGGAACGACGGCCCCATGAAGGGAGGCGACACGCCCGTGACGCTGGGAACGGTGGAGGTGCGCTGGGTCGACCCGAGCTCGGGAGAGGGGCGCAGCCAGCAGGCCGACATCGCTGGCCACGTGACAGCCAGGTTCGCTTCGGTCCAAGACTCCCTGTTCCGGCTGGCGGCGATCGTGGCGCTGACGGCCGATCGCTACAGCGCGCTCTCGGCGGAGCACGAGCACGCGGAGCCGGACGCCGCCAGCGTGCACGGGGACCTCGGGAAGCTGCGGGAGGAGCTTCGCCTGCTGCGGCTGGAGCTGAGCGGAACGGAGGCCTACCGCGACTTCCGCTTCCTGCTGGGCGAGCTCACGGACTTCGCCGCCGAGCGCGCCGCCTCGGACGGCAGCAGCGAGTGAGGCGAGCGCGGGGCCCGGGGTCTCAGGCTTCGACCGGCTCCCGGCTGCGGAGCACGTAGCCCTCATATCCGGCAGCGGCGATCTCGTCGCACTTCTCGCGATAGACATCCAGGCCGCCCGCGTACGGCATGAAGACCCGCGGCTTGCCGGGGATGTTGGCGCCCAGGTACCAGGAGTCCGCGAGCATGTAGAGCGTCTCGCTCGCCGTCTGGTTCACGTGGGCGACCCACTCGTCCTCGGCGTCCGCCTCCGCCTCGGCGGTCTCCAGACTGTGCTCGCGCATGTAGGCGATGAAGTCCGAGATGTACTCGACGTGCTGCTCGATCGTCGGTGGCATGTTGCTCAGCACCGACGGGCTGCCCGGGCCGGTGATCATGAACATGTTGGGGAACCCCGCGGGCGACAGCCCCAGGTACGCTCGCGGCCCCTCCGCCCACTTCTCCCTGAGCCGCTCTCCGTCTCGGCCGCGAATGTCGATGCGGTTGAACGCGCCCGTCATCCCGTCGTAGCCGGTCGCGAACACGATCACGTCGAGCTCGTAGTCGCCGTCCCGGGTGCGGAGGCCGTTCGCCGTGATCTCCTCGATGGGGGCGTGACGGATGTCGACGAGGTCGACGTTGTCCCGGTTGTAGGTCTCGTAGTAGTTGGTGTCGATGAGCGTGCGCTTCGACCCGAAGGGGTGGTCGCGGGGCAGCAGCTTCTCGGCGGTTTCCGGGTCGTCGACCGTCTCGCGGATCTTCGAGCGGATGAACTCCGCGGCCGTGTCGTTCGCCCGCCGGTCGATGCGGATGTCGCTGAAGGTCGTGAGGAGGAAGCGGAACCCGCCCTCCTCCCAGGCGGCCTCGTAGACGTCGCGGCGCTCCTCATCGTCAACGTCCAGGGCGGAGCGCTCGGGCTCTGCGTAGGGCGTGCCACCCGCGGAGAAGCGAGTCTTCTCGAAGATCTCGTCGTACTGCTCCTTGACTTCCTCGAGGAACTCGGGCGTGACGGTGCCGTGGCGAGCCGGGACCGTGTACTGCGGCGTACGCTGGAAGACCGTCAGGTGCTCGGCCTGCCTGGCGATGACGGGGATCGCCTGGACGCCGCTCGAACCGGTGCCTATGACGCCGACGCGCTTACCCACAAAGTCGACGCCTTCGTGCGGCCACGCGCCGGTGTGATGCCACTCGCCCTGGAAGTTCTCGAGGCCCCGGATCTCGGGGACCTGTCCCGCCGAGATGCAGCCGACCCCCGTGATGAAGTAGCGAGCGAGCACACGGTCGCCCTGGTCTGTTTCGATCTCCCAGCGGTTCAGGTCCTCGCGGAAATGCGCGGCGGTAACGCGGGTCTCGAACTGGATGCCGGGGCGCAAGTCGAACCGGTCGGCAACGTGGCTGAGGTACCGCAGGATTTCGGGCTGCTCCGGGTACTTGCCGCTCCAGGTCCACTCCTGGGCAAGGTCCTTATCGAAGGAGTAGCAGTAGAGGTAGGACTCCGAATCGCAGCGGGCCCCGGGGTAGCGGTTCCAGTACCAGGTGCCGCCGACGTCATCGCCCGCCTCGAACACGCGAGCGGAAAGGCCGAGCACATCGCGCAGCTGGTAGAGCATGTACATGCCGGCGAACCCGGCGCCAACGACGACAGCGTCGAGTTCCTCGCGGCTTGTGTCGGTCGTCATGTCAGTTCTCCTCGTCGAGCGGCGTTGCGGGACGTCTCGCGGGGCTACTGTACCGACTCAGCGGCTTCCCTGGAGCGTTCGTAGATCACCGCCCGCACGGCCTTCACCACCTGCTGAAAGCCCCGCTCGCTCCCGTGCAGCACCAGCAGGGTGAAGAACCCGTGGGTCTGGCCCTCGTACTGCTGGAAGTTCACCGGTACCCCGGCCTCCCGGAGGCGCTCGGCGTAGGCCTCGCCCTCGTCGCGCAGCACGTCGTACTCGGCGGTCAGGACGACCGCCGGGGGAAGCCCGGCGAGGTCGGCGGCCCGCAGGGGGGAGGCGTCCGCCTCGCCGCGGCGTTCGGCGTCGGGCGCGTAGTGGTCCCAGAACCAGACCATTGCCTCACGCGTCAGGAGGAGCTGGTTCTCCAGATCGGTGTAGGACGGCCGCTCGAAGTCGGCGTCGGTTACCGGGTAGATGAGGATCTGCGAGGCGATCGGCGGTCCACCGCGATCGCGCGCCCGCAGCGCCATCACGGCCGCGAGGTTGCCGCCGGCGCTGTCGCCGGCGACGAACAGGGGAACGCCCGGCGCGGCGATCTCGGCGAGGTGCTCGTCGACCCACTCCAGCGCCGCCCATGAGTCGTCGACGGCGACCGGGTAACGGTGCTCGGGCGCGAGGCGGTAATCGACGAGTACGACGGAGCACGACGTGCGCTCGGCGAGCTTGCGGGCCACCGTATCGCTCTCGTCGATCGAACCGACGACCCAGCCGCCGCCGTGGTAGTAGACGATGACGCCGGCGGGCTGCTCGAGGGGGACGAGCACGCGGATCGGCACGGCGCCGTCCGGCACGGCGAGGCTGTGCTCCTCAACGCGGAACATCGCGGGGGCGGGACCGACCTGGTCGGCCAGCCCGGCAGCCAGCGCGCGCGCCTCCT
Source organism: Dehalococcoidia bacterium (assembly GCA_009838385.1). The sequence goes on from VXRS01000034.1 coordinate 9,714, forward strand.
CGACGGTGCTCTCGTGCAGGGGCTTGCCGCCCCCCGCGGCCATCTGCTCCAGCAGCTCGGCGGTCGCCCAGTCCAACGGCATGCAGTACTCCCGCGCTACTACTACCACACCTTCGCCTTCAGGGACGAGGGACGATCAACGCCGGACGCCCGGCTACGGTCGCGGTTGAGCGGGAATCAGGAGGGAAATGGGGTTGGCTGACCGGTTGCGCCCACTTTGGCAACCTTTGACCTAAGCTTCGGCCTGACCTCATCATGAGTGGCCGTTAGGCCCGTCTCTCAATGCAGCGGTTTCTCCTTGACGCCAACGTGTTGATCCCTCTCGAACCAACCAGCCCGGCAGGACTAGAGAGGGACACTCCGCTTGCAGTGCAGGTCGTACAGCACGCCGCCCGACTTGGCTTCCATCTCCTGGTCCACCCGGTAACAATCCGGGAGCTCGCAACGGACCGAGACCCTGCACGCCGGATCACCCGTCAAGTATTGCTAGACAAGTACCAGGAGTTGACTGAACCACCCGGCATCGGACACGTTGAAGGTGCTCTTGGTGTGGTAGACCGTCAGAGCAACGATTGGGCCGATCACCACCTTCTGGCTGCCCTCGTAGCAGATGCGGTTCACTACCTTGTAACCAACGACGATGGGATACACCGGAAAGCACGGCGGCTGGGCGTGTCCTCGGACCGTGTGCTCACTATCGCCGATGCTCTTGCGCTCCTGGGCACGCTCGCCAGCCGCCCTCAACGGCCTCCTCCGCAAGTCGCGGCGCGAGCAATCCACTCTCTCCAAAGTAATGACCCCATTTTCGAGAGCTTGCGCAGCGACTACGAAGACTTTGACGGATGGTTGAAGAAGGTGAGCCGGGAGGGCCGTCAAGCATGGGTGATTGAATCACCAGGTGGTGAATGCGCAGGAATCTGTATCTGGAAGTCGGATGACGACCAGTACCGGTTCGGTGGCAAGGTGATGAAACTCTCCACGTTCAAGGTCGCCGACGAGCATCGAGGGCGGCGATATGGTGAACTCCTACTCAAGACCGTATTCACCGAACTGCACGCCAATCGTTATGACCACGTCTGGCTCACTGTGTTCGAGCGCCACACCGCACTTATTGCGATGCTTGAGGACTTCGGGTTCGAGCGCAGCGGCTTCGAAACGGATCTTGGCGAACTCGTGATGGTCAAGCATCTCGTGCCGACGGGCGGCGAAACGCCCGACCACTTCGCTTACCACTGCCGGTTTGGACCGCCTGCCGTTGACCTCACTCTCGACACCAGCGTGTACGTGATTCCGGTTCAACCCCGATACCACACCCGGCTGTTCCCGGACCATCCTCGTGAGCCAACCCGGCTCCTGCCAGACGACGACCCGTTCGGCAACGCGCTACGGAAGGCCTACCTGAGCCAGAGTGCGATCACACCACTCGCACGTGGTGACACCATCCTCTTCTATCGCTCCGACGACTGGCAGGCGGTGAGTGCCGTGGGCGTGGTAGAGGCATCCATGCGTTCACGCGATCCGTCCGAAGTTGCAGCGTTTGCGGGCCAGCGGACTGTGTACAGCTACACCGAGATCGCCGAGATGACCCGCCCATCAGCGCTCGCCATCCTGTTCCGGCAGGATCGGCTGATCGAGCATGGGTGGCTACTGGAGGATCTGCTCGATGCAGGTGTATTGAATGCAGCCCCTCAATCAATTACGCAGGTCCGAAGGAGGGATGGCATCGCATGGCTGACACATCGCCTGGCCGCATCGTCCTGATGTCGATTCACCCCCAATACGCCGAAGCCCTGCTCAACGGTACGAAGACTGTCGAGCTCCGGAAGGCCCGGTTCGCCAACAGCACATCCCACATAGTCATCTACGCCACAGCGCCCGTGCAGCGCGTGGTCGGCTGGGTGAAGCCGGTGCGCATTGAGGACGGTACGCCGCGCACAATCTGGAGGAAGCATAAGTCCCGGGTTGGCATTCTTGAGAGGGCTTTCCGCCGCTACTACCGGGGGCATCGGCGTGCCGTAGCGATTCATGTGGAATCTCCCCAGCGGCTGGATGTGCCACTCAAACTGTCGGCGGTCGAAGAGGGCTTGACGCCTCCACAGAGCTGGCGCTACCTATCTGACACTGCTGCGGAGAGCGTTGGCATCCGCGCCTAGGGGAGGACTGGCCAGTCGTGGAGACTTACGCCGGGAATTGCGGCACTCCGAGTCAAGCTCTCTGGGGACTAACGGGGAATGGGGTTGGCTGGCCACAGGCTGCCGTGCTGCGAACCTTCCGCTGGGAGGTCTCCCTGTAGCGTCGAGCGCTATGATGCATCCGGAGCCTATTGACTGTCAGAGGGCGGGATGCACAAGTACGAAGTCGTCATCTACTGGAGCTACGAGGATGACGCCTTCATCGCGGAGGTTCCCGAGCTTCCCGGTTGCAGCGCCCATGGCGACACCGAGTCGGCCGCCCTGCGGAGAGTCGAGCAGGCGGCCGAGCTGTGGCTCGACACAGCGCGGGAGTTCGGCGACCCCGTCCCGCCCCCAGTCAACGCTTGATGCTGGCACAAAGCGGCATGACCGCCGTCACTGAGACGCAGATACGCGCCTGGGCTGGCCAGTGGCCAGCCTACAGAGCGGCCAGCGGGTGCACATGGCCTACGAGCGCTCTAGCCCGAGTCATCCCCATCGGCAGGCGCTGTTGGGTTAGAGCCATCCTCGCCAGCTGACGCTACCTGCCGACGCAGGTGCTCCCGGACGATCATTCGCGCGAGTATCCGCAGACCGGCATCGAGCGTCTCGCGCTGTTCCGGGGTGTACGTGTCCCGTGTTGCCTCGTCCATGCTTCTGCGCTCCGGTCTTGAGCTTGCCAGTGTTCCCGCCTATCGGAGGACGCGTAAGGTCCTGGAAGGGGGTACCCGAATGAACCCCGTGGCGGTAGACCCGGCAGCGGCCACGATGTGGCCCCGTCGCCCGTGCGGCAGCCCTCCCTCTCGTCCCCCTGTGTGCGGCCCTTCCGCGCGTTGACGCGGGCAGCCGCAAGGGGGGAGGAACCGCACCCGGCGTCTGCCCTGGACAGGCGCGCTCCCCGACCCCAGATGGGCAGGTTCACGGACACGGGTTCGACGCGCCCATCGGACCGGCCTTCGTACGACTAGTAGGCGTCGGCCAGGAACCGGACCACGCCGTCCCTCGAGTGCGCGAGGCAGGCGGCCCAGGTCACCAGCAGGGAGCCCTTGCCGTAGTGGGTGACGGTCTCGCTCTTGCGATGGCGGGCGAGATGGTGGCGGATGGCGCCCTGCCCCACGCACAACAAGCGACTTCACCGCCCGTGGTGAGGGAGCAGGCTCGGAAGGAGCTGGAACTGAGCGCCGTGTATTCCCCAGGAGGCGGCGTGACTGCTCCATAGTCCTCCTGACCCCTCTGCTCCCAGGGGGAACCCCAGGAGCCCCAGCAGTCCGCTTCACCAGTCTCCGTGCGCAGGCACGAGCAGGACACGGTGAGCGGCCCGGGGCGGTGCTATTGCCGGAGAGCTCCGAACGGGGGCGTTGCCTCCGGGACCGCTCCGCTCACACTGGACGCAAGAAAGGGGCCCCGGAGGGCCCCTTTCGGGTTGTGCCGTTGACGGCGCTAGAAACTAGCGGCGGCGGCGGGCGAAGGTGTAGCTGCCCAGCATGATTGCGAGGGCGGTTACGCCGAGGATGGCAGCCAGCGAGGTGCTGGTGCTGGTCGCAAGGCCGGTGCCGGTGTCGCCGGCTTCCGGAGCCATGTCGTCCATGTCGTCCATGTCATCCATGTCGTCCATGTCGTCCATGTCGTCCATGTCGTCCATGTCGTCCATGTCGCCCGTGTCGTCCATGTCATCCATGTCGTCGGTCGGGCAGTCGTCCATGTCCATGTCCTCACCCATGCCGTTTTCCATCGGCTCGGACGGCTCGGCGGGCTCGTCAGGCGTGTCGCCATCACCCATACCGTTCATGTCGTCCGGGCACTCGTCCATGCCCTCTTCGGGCATGTCCGGCGTCATCGAGGAGGCGCTCAGGTCGAGGTCGGTGCGGCCACCGCCGCTCCACGTTCCAGACTCAGCGGCGTGGTAGCCCATGACCTGGAAGGAAACGGTGTCGCCGGCATCGGCGCAGCTGTCGGGCACGTCCAGTGCGTAGGTCGACCCGGCAGCGCTTTCGAGGACGGTGGCGGAGCCACACTCGGCGCCGTTCACGACGGCGGTGACCGACGTGCCAGCGGCCGCGGGTTCACCGTCGATGCTTACGGAGCCGGCGAAGCGGTGAGGCGGGCCAGACGGCTGGGCCTCGGCCACCTCTCCACTGAAGAGGCCGGCGAGGCCGAGCAGCATGACCGCCGCGACGCCTCCACCCAGCCACTTGAGAGTCTTGGTCATTCCGTTTTGCTCCTTTGTCTGTCCGTATGGCTAAAGCCCGGGACCTTCCCCGGTCCCCCGGCCCCGCGCGAGGCGGGGGCCAGGGGTGGGGGTTGGTTGCGGACAGGTTAGTCGACGACGACGAAGTAGGCGTCGCCGTTGCTGAGTGAGGTCAGGGTGTTGCCACCCGGGACATCGGCAGCGTTCGGGAAGTAGCCGTCCCAGCTACCGGCGCCCGTGTCGTAGGACCAGATAGAGCTCACGCCGTCGGCAGCGCCCTCGGACGGATCAGCGCCATCAGCGCCATTCCAGACCACGAGGTTCTGACCGGAGACGAGTTCCTTGTTCCACGTGGCCGACTCAGGAGCCGACGCAGCGCCAACGACGATCTCGACGGTGTGCGAAATCGTGCCTGGGCCGGTACCAGCTGTGATGTAGAACACCGCAGTGTCGGAACCACTCGGGGCGAGGTACGTGAACTTCGCCTGACCGTCGCTGGTCATCGATGCTTCGTTCGTGTCCCTAGTACTGGGGTCGTCGGCAACGGTAGCACCGCTCGTGATCTTCCCCTCGCCCTCTACCTGGTCGACCGTGTAGGTCACGGCACCAACGGATTCACCCTCATCATCGACGACGCTGATGACGACTTCGGTCGAACTCAGCGTGTCGACCGATGGGGGAGCTTTGGTCGAAATTTCACTCGGAGCGCCACTGACGCTGATGTCTACGGCCACCTTATCGGCATCGCGAGCGAGGCCGGCAGCCTTGACGGTAACGGTATGCGTCCCGCGCGTCGCGTCGTCAGCCGGACCCGGGCCATGGGCCGGAGCCGTGATCTGGATGACGCACTTGCCAGCGGCATTCGTGCCTGTCCCGCAAGCGGGGATGTGCAGCGCGTGACTAGCGGGATGCTTGTCGACCGCGTTGTTGACTTCCACCTTGACCGGCGGGGCACCGGGGCTGGTGATACCGCCACTGTGGTCCGCAGCGTTGACGTCCCTGTCGGCCGTGGCACCCACGACGGGGTTGCCGTTGGAGTCGGTGGCGGTCACGACGATGAAGGTCGAACCACCGACCTGAACAGACGACTGCTCAGCGTCAGCAGTGATGCTGGCGACGGCGCCGTAGAGGACGATGTCAACCGAGTGCGTGAGGTTCAGGAGGGCGTTGCGGAACGTGACCGTGCCCTGTCCCGCTGCTCCGTTGCCGAACAGGCTGACCGTGACGGAACCGTCAGAGCCGGATGTCGCGGTGCACACGCCCCGGCCACGGTCGCTTCCGTTTGCTGCGCAGCCATCGGCCGTAGTGGCAAGCAGTCCGCCCGTCGTGGTAACGGAAAGCGGAATGCCCTCCACACCACGCCCACCGGCGTTCACAACCGAAACCGTAATGGCAAGCGGCGTGTCTCCAGCTGCATCAACCGGCGTCACTCGCGACCCAGGCCTGATATCCGTCGGGGGATTCGCCCGGATGACTTCGATGTCGTGCTCAGTGATGTTGGTGTCGTCGCCTGAGGGGTTGCGCTTGTAGACCTGCACGAAGACTTCGCCCAGGGGCGAGTCGGCGTCGATGTCGACCCTCACGGTGATAGTGCCAGGAAGATCGCTGCGGTCACAGTTGGGGATGCCACCCGGTGAGGCATCGTCCGCGCAGCGCAGGGACTTGCTGCCGTTGGCGGCGAACGTTGCGCCCGCAGTGCTGTCCGCAGTGATGCGGAAGCGGAACCGCTCAGCACCGATGGAACCCCTAGCCGGCTGAGCAACAGTAGTAACAGCCGTGCTGTCGCCTAAGCCAGCACTGACGTCTACGCTGTAGAGACTGCTTCCACTGCGATTGACGGCGTCATACGCAGTCCCATCGCGACCAACGTACTGGTCGTCGTCATCCGGCGTGTCGCTCGCATCGTCACGAACCCTGAGATTCCCCTCGGAGTCCACGTAGGTGGTACTCACAGGGGAAGTCGCCAAGGCAACCGGAGCCGCGTCGTTGAGGTAGTAGTAACTGCCAGTGGGCTCGTTGCTCACAAGAGCGCGCAGGTTCCCGCTTGCATCTACACCAGCGGTGTCGGCTCCGACAGTGAGTTCCGTGCCCTGCACAGTCCATAGCCAAGTACTTGGGGCGACACCTTCAACGGCGTCGCCGCCGTAGCGAATGGCGAGGAGGGCGTGGCTGTCGAAGGTGACGTTTACAGACCCCCCGGCCGCCGTTCGGACGGGCGAGGCCTGCGCATCGGCCGTCTGGGTGGTGGAGAGGACGCCGCTGAAGGCGACGGCTGCCACCATTGCTACAAGCGCCAGGAGCGCGGCGGACTTCCAGCCGGCGATGGCGCTAACGAAGTTCTTCTTCAAATCGATTACCCCTTTTTCTGGTGGGAGGTAGGTTCGTTCGGTGTTGGCGGGCCGCCGGCCCTGGGGCGTGAAACGACGGGTTCATTCGTCCCTGGGTACGCGCCTCCTCTCGTCCCAAACTGTGTTGAAGTACCAAGCGTCACAACGTCGAAGTGCCGAAAAGGTTACCTGTTTTTCCCGAATTTCGACCGGAAACGCTAACGTTCCCGATCAACCCATATCACGGCGTGTGTGTCAAGAGAACACTACCACTGAGAAAGGAGAAATGCGTCAATTAAGTTCTAGTAGTCATGGAGTATTTACCACGGAGAAAGGAGAAATACGACCAGTAGCGCCGTCCACCTGCCCTACGAGTGACTTACCACGGAGAAAGGAGACAGGGACGGGGTTTCACGGGAGGGAATCGCTTAGAATCACCGAAACAGGCCCGGCGCCGAGAGGTGAGCAGTTGGAGAACGCCAGTCAGCCGCCCTCGGGAACCGAATCCAACGAGGACCGTCTCTCCCGCCTCAGCCAGGCCAGCCTCCGGATCAACTCGAGCCTCGACGTGGACACGGCGCTGCGGGCGGTGATGGAAAGCGCGCGGTCGCTTACGGACGCGTCCCACGCCGTGATCATCACCCTCGACGCCTCGGGGCGGGTGGAGGACCGCCTCGCGCTGGGCATGGACCCGGGCGAGGTGGAGCGGGTGTGGCAGGCGCCGGAAGGGCGGCAGTTCTTCGACTACCTGAACACCCTGCCGGGTCCGCTGCGGGCGGGCCCGCTGGAGGAGTTCACGGCGTCGATCGGCCTTGCGGAGTTCCGCTCGCCGGTACCGATCAGCGCCTTTCTGATGGCGCCGATCCTCCAGGGGGGCGTGCGCGTGGGCAACATGCTGGTGGGAAGCGACGAGCCAGGGCGGCAGTTCAGCCGGAAGGACGAGGAGACGCTGGTGCTGTTCGCCTCCCAGGCGGGGCAGGCGATCGCCAACGCCCGACAGCACCGCGAGGAGCAGCGGGCGAGGGAAGACCTGGATACGCTGATCGACACGGCGCCGGTGGGGGTGGTGATCCTGGACGCCGGGACGGGCCTTCCCAGATCCCTCAACCGGGAGGCCCGCAGGATCGTGGACGGCCTGCGCGACCCCGACCAGACGCCCGAGATGCTCCTGCAAGTGGTGACCTTCCGGCGGGCCAACGGACAGGAGGCGTCGCTTGTGGATTTCCCGCTCTCGAACCTCCTGACCTCGGCAGAAACCATCCGCGCCGAGGAGGTCATCCTCCAGGTTGCCGACGGCCGGAGCGTGAGGGTGCTGCTCAACGCCACCCCGATCCGCTCAGAGGCGGGCGCGGTCGAGTCGCTGGTGGTCACCTTGCAGGATTTGACGGCGGTGGAGGAGGCGGAGCGGCTGCGGACCGACTTCCTGGCCATGGTGAGCCACGAACTGCGGGCGCCCCTCACCTCGATCAAGGGCTCCGCCGCCACGGTGCTGGATTCGGCGGCGGAGCTCGACACGGCGGTGGTTCAACAGTTCTTCCGCATCATCGAGGACCAGGCCGACCACATGCACCGCCTGGTGGCGGACTTGCTGGATGTTGCCCGCATCGAGACGGGCACCCTGCCGGTCAGCCCCGAACCGGCGGAGGTGGCCGTGCTGCTGGACCGCGCCAAGAACGTCTTCAGCAGCACGGGAGCACCGCACAGCCTCGCCATCACCATCGAACCGGACCTGCCCCTGGTACTCGCGGACCGGCGGCGCATCGTCCAGGTTCTCGTCAACCTGCTGTCCAACGCCGCCCGGAACTCGCCGGAGTCGTCGAGCATCGAGGTCACCGCAGCGCAGGACGGCGTGCACGTCGCGATCGCGGTGGCCGACGAGGGCCGCGGCATCCCCACGGAGAGCCTGCCGCAACTCTTCGGCAAGTACTTTGGCATTCAGTCCGAGGAGCAAGAGGACACGGGACTGGGACTGGCCATCTGCAAGGGGATCGTGGAGGCCCACGGTGGCCGCATCAGGGCCGAGAGCGATGGGGTGGGCCTGGGCGCGCGCTTCACCTTTACGCTCCCTGTGGTCGATGGGGCCGCTGGCCGCCCCGAGGCGGCGCCGCCCTCACGCGCCAGCCGTTCAACGCGGCGGCCGGAGGGGCAGGCGGCGGAACGTGTCCCCGTCCTCGCGGTGGACGACGACCCCGAGGCCCTGCGCTACATCAGCGACACCCTGTCCCGATCAGGCTACACGCCTATCGTCACGGCGGATCCGGACGAAGCGCTCGGCCTCCTGGAGGACAAGAAGCCCGGTCTGGTCCTGCTCGATCTGATGCTGCCCGGCACCGACGGTATCAAGTTGATGGACGACGTGCTGGCGATCGCCGACGTGCCCGTCATCTTCCTTTCGGCGTACGGACAGGAAGATGTCATCGTGAAAGCCTTCGACAGGGGAGCCGCGGACTACGTGGTCAAGCCCTTCTCGCAGTCGGAGCTGGCGGCGAGGATCAGGGCGGCGCTTCGCAAGCAGGAGGTATCGGAACCTCCCGAGCCGTATGTGCTGGGAGACCTCACGATCGACTACGAAGAGCGCCGGGTGACGCTTGCCGGTCGCCTGGTCGAACTGATGGCGATCGAGTACAGAACCCTCCTGGAGCTCTCGGCGAACGCCGGGCGGGTTGTGACGCAGAGGCAACTGCTGCAACGAGTCTGGGGCGAGCGGAGCGGCGGCGACGTGCGGCCCATGCGCACCATCGTGAGCAGGCTCCGCCGCAAGCTGGGCGACGACGCCTCCAACCCGACCTACATCTTCACCGAGCCTCGCGTCGGCTATCGAATGCCCGCAGGGGAAACGCGGGAGCCGGAGCAGACCTAGCGAGCAGGACGCCCTCGACTCCTGCGTTCCCCTGCTCGGGCGGGTCACCGCTTCCTCCAGTAGTCCTCCCGCTTGCGCGCAGCTTCCTGTTCCAGGAATCCCGGATCCCGCGCTTTCTTGCGGTACCGATCGGCGTTGGCCTGCTGAATGCGGCCTCGCAGCTCCGGCTTCGTCTCGTACGCTTCGCGCTTCTCGTTGCGGTTGTGCTCGCGGTAGTGGTCCGTCTTGCGCCAGCAGGCGTAGCAGATGCCGTCCGGCCGCGGAGAGTTCATGCGGGGGGCGCGCGTCTCGTCGCCGCACTCCAGACATGTTGTCCAGACCTGACTCCGCTTAGGAGACAATCACACAACTCCCGCTCTTGGGCAACCACGGGGGAGCGTACGACCAGAGACATTGCTAAAACGTGATTTCTACGGGGGTTCTATGTGATAACTTATGAAGTCCCGCAAAGTGCGGCATTGGTTGACTCCGCTGACGCCGATTCCTTCCCGCTCAAGCCCCTCGCCCTGCCAAGTCATTCAGCTTGGGGAACCCTGTGACGCTGAGAGCAGCATCACGGAGAAGGCAGCTGCCAGCAGAAGCCCGAAGACGACGGTGCGCCGTATCCAGAGCCGTACCGTGGCCCACGCCCGCGACCGCCGCCTGTTGGACAACGCCCGCAGGCGCCAGCCGAGGTGGGTGTGCAGTTCGAGGCCCCGCTGGGGGTATGTCGCCGGCGGGAGTGTCAGGTGGTGCTCCCGCAGCATCGCCACCTCCAGCTCGAGGATGCGTACCTCACGCTTCAGCCACGCCAGCCCCTTCCCCGGACGCTTGTGCTCGCCCCAGAGCCGCCGCCACTCGTCGACGAGCGGCCAGGCGGCGCCGTAGACCTGCTCGTCATCGGGCTGGGCGTCGCTGGTGACGAGGTCGGGGTACTGACGCCGAGTCTTCCTCGCCGGTGCCAGTGGTGCCTTCGGTTCCGCCGAGTCGTGCCCCTGCCGAGGTTCCCCGTGCACCGGCGGCCCTCCCACCACGGGATCGAGGCCCAGGTCGGCCGCTTCCACCTGGGACTTGCCTTCAGCACCTGCCCCCGACCGTGGGAGTTGTCGCTCTGGCTGCGCCACCCTCTGCCGCTGTGCATCGCGCAGGGCCTGGAACCCGGCCACCATGGCCGTCCTGAGACCAGCCAACTCCCCTTCGAGGAGCACCACTCGCTCCTCCAGCCGAGCTACTGCCTCCTCCTGACCGGAGTTGGTGGCGAGTTCCAGCTCCAGGGCCTTGCGCACCCGCCGGGAGAGCCTCGTCTGCTTCAGGCTGGTGGCCAGTGTCCTGGTGTCAATGCCCAGTGCCTCCGCCGTTTCCACACGCCCCCGCTCCTGCACCATTTCATGCAGGAGTGCGACCAGCTTCTTCTCTTGCTGGTCCCGCTCGCTCTCGCTCCTTTGCGGGCTTCCGCCACCGGCAGCGGCCGACGGGGCCTTCCGCTGTGCTGGCGTACTCCCCCCGGACATCCTCCGCATGCAAACTTGTCCTTCCGGGCGCCGATTGCGCCCTCGTCAGGCGCAACCCGCCCTTTCGAGTCCCTGTTCCCTGATGTCGCCGTAGTTCCCCCGGAAACGCGCGGTTCCATGGGCTCACGAGGGGCGGTGCAAAATTGCAACTCACCTCTCTTCCCTGTACACGTCCGGGGCCCTCACGAGCTGTCCCGGTTCGTGCACAGGCGGGTTTCAGCAGACCACATCTCGCGCTCCGTGGGCACGTCCCGGAAGGGGGTGCATGCATGTACCCCCAGTGCATACATGTACCCCCTCGCAGGGTGTTCCCTGGAGCGGACAACCGGCCGCAGACTCGATCACCCGATAGGGGGAGGAGGAGCGGCACGGTGAAGCCCGACACCTGCGAGCACGCGTTGCTGAGCCAGCTGGCGGCCACGCCATTCTGTGACCGGCTCGACCTTGTCGCCCTCAGCTGCTGGTCACAAGGGGCGGTCTACACGGCGACCGCCCGCCTCGAGGAGGAGGGGTTCGCTGCCTCCCTTCCCCACGCCACCGACCTCATCCCGCCCACGCGCCGCTTCCACCTCACCGCCGCAGGCGTGCGGCGGCTGGCTCTCGAACTGGACCTCGAGGTGGATGAGCTGCTGGGCGCCCGCCCCATCTCCGCACACTGGCGTCGCCTCCTTCTCGGGCGCCTCGACGCCCTTGCGGTCATCTACCGCCTCGCTGCCACCGTCTCCTCCATCGCGCATCCCCTCCGCTTCCGCTGGTACCGGGCCTGGCCCCTGGACACGGCCCTCCTGCTCCCCGACGGTCGCAGCCTTGGCATCATCCGACAGGGGCTGGCCTCGGACCGCACGGGCTTCTCCAAGCGGCTCCGGAGGCTGTACGAAGGACCCCTACCCGGGGCGATTCTCATGATCGTTCCGGACGAAGTCCGGCTGCGCCATGCGCGCAGGCTGCTGCGTGGCGCGCCGGTGCCAGTCTTTCTCTCGCTGGAACGGCATGTGGTCGCGTCGGACGCGGACCGCCCCATCTGGCGTTTGCCCTCGCTCGCAGGTGTGTTGGGGATGAGGGACGCGCTATCCGTCGTCTCCCGGCAGGGCGTAGTGCCGTCGGAGCCGAGGCAGGGTCGGGCGCTCCTCCCCAGGGGTGCCACACCCGAGGAGCAGCTCTTGCCGTCGCTGCTCAGACCAGCCGAGAAGCGCGCCCTCGACCTCCTCTTCGACTGGCCCTGGATCACCCTGGGGGATCTGGCGGGGCTGCTGGGCGTCTCCCCGCAGCGGGCGTCTCAGCTTCTGCTCAGTCTGGAGGAGTTCGACGTCGCTTCTCGCACTGTCATCGCGGGACGCCGCCGGCTCGCCGTCACGGATCGTGGACTGGCCCTCATCGCGCGTCGCGACCGGGCTTCGGTGGGGGCTGTGCGCAAGCGCTGGAGCGCCGCACCGATTGAGCCACGTGAGTCGCTCGATTGGCGCGGTGTTTCCGGTTCCCGCAGCCGGCAGCTCCTCCGCAACCTCGAGCACACGGAGGCCGTCCATGGCTTCGTGGCCGCACTGGCGCGGCAGGCCCGCGAACGTGGCTGGGAGGTGGTCCAACTCGACCCGCCCCAGCGGGCCTCAAGGTACTTCCGCCACGGCGATACGCTTCACTCCGTCCAACCCGACGCCTTCGGGATGCTGCGCCGGGACGAGCGCACCTGGCCCTTCTTCCTGGAGTGGGAGCGCCGCGCGGTGCGGCCGGTCACGATGGCTGCCCGTCTCGCGCCCTACCTGCGCTATTACTCCTCTGAGCGCCCCTTTGAAGACCACGGCGCCTGGCCCTCGGTCCTGGTGGTATTCGACGACGAGCTCGCCGAGGTCCACTTCCGGAGGGTGGCGCGAGGGGAGATGGAGCGGACGGGGATCGATGTGCCGCTCTGGGTCTCCCACAGGGCTGAGCTCAAGGAATCTGGACCGCTGGAACCCAAGGCCTGGCGTCGCCCGGGGAACCCCGCCACCACTGATGCGCCGACAGGTGCTTCGACCTAGCCTTCAGACGGTTCCTGAGTTGTTGGCGTTCCGGCTCCCCGACAACGAGCTCATCCCGCGACTGCGGGGGCCACTGGGGCCACTTGGCTTCGGGCAGGCTGCCCGAAGCGTTACGACGAGTTGCTATTAGTTACAAACCATCACGGATTTAATTTTCGAAAGTTACGTAGCGGTCATATCTAGGATGGCATACTCCCCAGTGGCTCCGACCCACCGTGGCAGGGGTCGAGTTCCTAGAGGTACGCGCTCCAGGTCTTCGAGCGATGGCAGCTGTGTCCTTCCCCGGGTAGCTGCACTTATGAGAAGCACCGCGGACCTGGTGATCGAGGTGAGGCATGCGGAGGCTGGACTTCGGGCTCGGCCTGGTCGCTCTGGCGGCGGTCGTGGCAGCGGTGACCGTGGTCGTCATCTCGTCGCGAGACTCCACCCCTCAGGCAACGGCACAGGACACGACATCCACGCTGACGGCGGCGGTCTCGCCAGAGGGGTGCGCCAGGGTCACGGCCCAGCTCACGAGCGACACATCTACGCCGGAGCCCGCCACCGAGTGGACTTTCTCGACCAACGCGTACGTGAAGCTCACAGCGACGGCCGTGGACGGCTGCACCTTCACCCGCTGGGAACTCACGTTCGGCGGGAAGCCATTCTTCAACAGCAGTCAGAATCCCTTCCAGTTCCAACTGATTGGCGACATGGTGGTGACCGTCCGCTTCACCGGGACACCGGTGATTCCTACTCCTACGCCTACCCCTACCCCTACCCC
>VXRS01000002.1 GCA_009838385.1 Dehalococcoidia bacterium
CCCCCATGCCCCGCCACCTCATGCTCCCCACCGACGATCCCGACCCCATCCGCGACGATGTCGTCGCGTTCGTCGAAAGCACGGCCGAGTCGCTGGGGCTGTAGCACCGCGTAAGCCGTACCGGTACGCGGTACACTATCCTACATGCCTGTGAAGACCCCACCCCATCCCGGTCTTGGCATCAAGCTGAAGTGTTTGGAGCCGCTTGGCCTGAGCGTGACCGAGGCTGCACAGGTGCTGGGTGTCGCTAGGCACACGCTCTCGCGGCTTCTGAACGGGCATGCCGCTATCTCCCCGGACATGGCGATCCGTTTGGAAAAGGCCGGCTGGTCAAACGCCGAGTTCTGGCTCCGCCTTCAGACCGCCTACGATCTGGCACAGGCCCGGAAGCACGAGGATGCCATCAAGGTCGAGCGGTATGAGCCGCTCGCGCCTGTCGGCTAGGCTCCAGCCTCACTCCTCGCAGACGACCCCGTCGCCGTCCCCGTCCCGGGCGCTCGGCACCATCTCCGCCGGGAAGCCCCTGCCCCCGCCGGGACACGTCCCTCGACTGCACCCCTGTTGCCTGCGCTCGCCCGCCGCCTCTGCCGCCGCACACGACGCGTAGGTGCCCTGAGTCTGCGTGCTGGAGGCTTCCGTAGGCGTCGGGTCGGAAGTCGAGCCCGCTGTGTCCGTCGAGGAGCAAGCCCTTGTGAGCGCGCTTGTCTCCGACGGACCCAAAACGTGGCCGTAGCGGCTGGCCGTTTCCCAGTAGCGGGTCGCGTACGCGCAGGCGTTGGCGTTGTAGCCCTCCGCGTCGAGCGATCGCCACCGCGGAAGCCACTCGTGTGCGAGGTCGTCCGACTTCGAGAGGTTGAACCTGGCGACCGTAGGCACGAGGTTCTCGATGTCGTTGTAGGCGACGCGAGCCTCGGCCTCGCTGTCCACCAGCTCACAGAGCACGGACCAGGGGAGCACGTGGTCCCGGTGCCCGTCACCGTTCAGCGAATCGAGGCTGTAGAACCCCCTCGCTCCGTCGAGCAGGTCGCGCGCCTCCCCCGACCAGGAGGGCCGGGCGTCGCACCACTCCGGTTCCTCCGCCGACCCCTGGGTGGCCCGCGTCGGAGTCGCGTCCTGAGCCTCGGCTGACGTTGTCGTCGTGGCAGCAACCTCCGACCCGGCGACAGCAGCCCCGGTGCCCGGGATGACGAGCTCCCACCCCACCCTGAGGTTGCCGCAGTTCTCGTCGATCCTCGGGTTCGCTTCCAGCAGCCGCGACGTGGCGATGCCGAAGTCCTGCGCGATTCGCCAGCACACATCCCCCGCCTGCACCACGTAGGTCGTCGCCACCTCAGCGGCCGGCGTTGGCGTCGGCGACGGGGTCGAGGTGGGCGTGCGTTCGGGCGATTGGGTGGAGGTTGCCGGGCCCTCGGTCGCCGTCTCCGGGGGCGCCGTTGCAGTCGAGGCCGTTGGCGCCGTCCCAGGCCCTTCCTCGGGCTCGCACGCGACGGCCCCCAAGACCAGCACGGCGATCAACACGACGAATACGCTGTATTTCACAGCTATAGCTCTATCCCTTAGAGAACTGCTCCCGGCTTCCCCTTGCGGGTCAGATCAGGAGCGGGCGTTTAGTGGCCGGATACTCCCCTTCCGGGGACCTTGGACTTAGGAAATCTCTAGGCGGTGTGCATTCTAGCTGGGGTGGTCAGGGAGCGGGCAGGAGTTCGGGCTGAGCCTAGAGGTTGTGCGCATCGTCCAGCGGGTAAGGCAGTTCGCCCCGCGACATCATGCCCATTATCTCGACCATGTGGTCGTACGATGCGTCGAAGCATCCGTCACAGAGGATGCGCTCTTGTCCGGGCAGCCACACCTGGGGGAACTCGGTGTCACCCGTCTCCTCTATGTGGCCGGCGGTCATTCCGTTGATGGAGGAGTGAATCATCACGGGTTCGCCCGGAAGCCCGCAGCGCTCGCAGGTCCCTGGACTGTCGAGCAGGATCGAGTCGCTACTTTCCATCAGTCTGCACCTTCCGCTTCCTTGGCCGGACCGCTAGCGCCCGGGATCCGTTCTGTCTTCGAGAGCCATCAGTCGGTTGAAGACCTGGCCGAGCATGGCTTCGAGGTTCTCCACGCGATGCTCCAGCTTTGCTAGCGTTTCGCTCTCTTCCTGCTGCTTCCGCCTGTAATGGAGGTCCATCTCGATAGCCAAGACTAGGTCGCTCGGCACTCCTTGGTTCTCGGAACCCCCGCCGTAGACATACTGATCCGCGACCTGCTGGTGTTCGCGTCGCGTCGATATCCGGTAGTGCCAGACGCGACTTCGCAGGGCGACCTCGCGCACCTCCCGGTCCATCCGCATGAGCATTGCGGCCAGTTCCTCGGCGCGCGCCTTGTCCTCGTCGATCTCTGCCTGTAGCTGTTCGCGGTGCTCTGTGACCATGTCTGGGTTTGCTCCTTGCTCCTTGTTTCCGTGGTGAGCGGTAGACAGTCCAGTCTAAACGGTGAAGGTGTGTACTCGCCTTTTCGAACGGAGAATCTTCACAGGGCAAGTGGCCTTACGTGACTCGGGCGTGCGACTCAGTCGCCCGCAGCGACCCAGCCATGCCTAGGCCGGTGCCTCGGCAGGGGCGCGAGCTTCCCCAAAACCCAGTGTCAATATGGGGTTGTGCTGGTCGGGGCGACCGGATTTGAACCGATGACCTCTTGACCCCCAGT
>VXRS01000151.1 GCA_009838385.1 Dehalococcoidia bacterium
CCCCGTTCCCGCCCCTGTCATTGCCGAGACTCCTGGCGAGCAGTCCGAGCGCCGCCCCTCCAGCGCCGCCTGATCGACAGCGCCCGCTATACTCCCCGCATGGCGATCTACGAGTACTACTGCCCCACCTGCCGAGAGACATTCGAGCTTCGCCGCCCAATGTCGGAGGCCACAGCTGCGGCAACGTGCGAATGCGGCGACCCCGCCGAGCGCACAATCTCCAACTTTGCCATTGCCGTTGTTGGTGGTGACTCCGCCGTCGCTCAGATGGAGCCCGAGTTCGGCCCGTCGGGTGGCTGCGCCTGCGGCGGTGGCGGCTGCGGCTGCGGCGCCTGATCCTCAGCCTCCTCCTCATCCCCCGCTGAGTCCTCCACCTCTTCGGGCTCCGTCTCGTCCGTGGGCTCCTCGTCCTCCAGACGCTCTTCCTCTGGTTCGTCCTCTACTGTCTCGCTGACTTCCGACACCGCTTCCTCGTCGCTGTCGTCTGAATCGGCGACCTCTTCCTCCTTGCCCTCATCCTCGGCTGCTTCGTCGTCGTCCGCGCCTTCCTCTTCCTGTTCGTCCTGCTCCGCGCGTGGCGGACGCGTGAACCAGAGGTACCCGCCCGCCGCCCCGACCAGCACGACCGCCTCCGCCAGCGCCATCCCCACCACGATGAACGTCGCCTCCGCCCAGAACGTCTCCGGGAACATCTGGATGAGCCGGTCTGTTCGCGGGTCCAGCAGCCACAGGTCGTTCGTGAAGAGAACCTCGTGGAGCTGATTCCACGCCCCGTCGAATCCCACCAGCGCGACGATCCCCACCGCCACTCCCACCAGCGCCCCCGCGCCCACGGCCGCCAGCGTCTCCTTCGCCAGGGTCCGCCCCGACCGCTCCCCCGCCCACAGCACGGTCGCCGCGACGTAGGCCAGCACGAACCCCAGCGCCACCTCGTTCGCCCGGAAAATCGTGCGCATCAGGCCCTTCACGTCCTCCATGTGCAGGGTCTCGTCCTCGCTGAAGAGCGCCGTCTCCTGCCCGCCCGTGAACACGAGGATGCGCAGCGTGTCCGCGTCGTCCTCGAAATACCGCACGATCGCTCCGACGGCGTAGTCGAGCTCGTTCAGCGCGATGCCCGTGTTCTCCGCGGCGTCATGGCGCCGCAGACCCCCCTCCAGGTACCCCGTGTCGCTCGCCAGGAAGCGAATGTTCGTCGTGAAGAGCAGGATCGGCACGGCCAGCACGAACCCGACGCTCGCGATAGCGGGGAGAATCCGCATCCCGCTCATGCGCGTCATGGTGGGGCCCCTCCGCGAGACCGGTCAAACACCGTCATCGGCCGAACTGCCGGGCGAGCGCTTCCTGCCGAACGTGGACGAGCGTGGGCCGCCCGTGGGGACACGTCCGCGGCGAGGTGGTCGCCCCGAGGTCCTCGATCAGCTGCCGCATCTCCTCCAGCGAGAGCGCCATCCCGGCCCGGACGCTGCTGTGGCAGGCCACCGAAGCCGCCGCCCGGTCGAACGGGCCCGCCACGCGTCGCTCGCCCCCCAGCTTCTCCAGCATCGCCCGCCCCCCCCCGGCGACGGCGCCGTCCCCGAACCCCGGCGGGGCCGCTCGCACGAGGCATGCCGCATCCCCGAACGGCTCCAGCGCGAGCCCCAGACGCTCCAGGTGCGAGCCGTGCTCCTCGAACACCGCCGCCGCCGTCCGGTCCAGTTCGACCAGCACCGGCTCCAGCAGCGGCTGCACCGCGTCTTCCCTGCCCTCACGCGCCTTCAGTCGGTCGAACACGACCCGCTCGTGGGCCGCGTGCTGGTCGATCAGGTACATCCCGTCCGGCCCCTCCGCGACGATGTACGTCGTTGCCACCTGCCCCACCACGCGCAGCAGGGGCAAGGTCTCCCGTTGCGTCCGCGACCCCGCCTCGTCGCCCGCCGGCGCTGCCCGGCCAAGGTCGCCGGCCAGGGTCTTCTGTGCGTTCGCGTTCTCGGGCGGTTGCAGCCGCTCCCGCAGCGACGGACGGGGCCCCTCCGCGTGAGCCTCCTCCCCTGCCGGCGCGTCGCCCAGTGTCCACCCCACCGGCCCGGCTCCCTCCAGCGCCGTCAGGATCGCGTGGCGCAGCACCCGCGCCACCCCCCGCTGGTCGCGGAAGCGCACCTCCGCCTTCGCCGGGTGCACGTTCACATCGACCGCTTCCGCCGGAACGTGCAGGGCGACGCTCGCGACCGGGTAGCGCCCGCCGGGCAATTCCGACTGGTAGGCGTCGCTCACCGCGAAACGCAGGGCGGCGCTCTGCACCCAGCGGCCGTTCACGAAGAGCGCGATGCCCGTGCGGTTCCCCCGGTGCAGCGAAGGCGGCCCCGTCAGCCCCTCGACTGCGATGCCGTTCTCTTCGTGCGCCACGTCGAGCATCGCGTCTCCCTGCTCCGCCCCATAGACCGCCGCCACCGCGTGCCGAAGGTTGCCGTCGCCGCTCGTCTGGAACGGGCGGCGGCCTGCCTCCAGCCGGAAGGCGATGCCGGGATAGGCGAGCGCGTAGTGCGAGACCAGCGTTGTGATCTGCCGCCCCTCGCTCGACGCGGACCCCAGGAAATTCCGCCGCGCAGGCACCTTCGCGAACAGCTCCCGCACCGTGATCGTCGTCCCCACCGGCGCCGCCCGCGCGCTGCGCCGCACCACCTCGCGCTCCACCAGCAACGCCGCCACCC
>VXRS01000320.1 GCA_009838385.1 Dehalococcoidia bacterium
GAGCCGTTCTCGTGGGCGGCCTCCGCTCCCTCCGGGCGCCGTCGGCGCCTTCCGCCGCGTGAGCGGCGCCGCCTCCGGCGAGGCTGCGACGGATCGCGTGCGTCCTCGCTCGTGCGCGAGACGGGCGCCTCCAGCGTCGCTGTTGCGGCGCTGCGGGAGTTTTCGGTGTCGGTTGGTTGGTCCTGGGTCTCTGGTTCGGTCTCGGTGCTGGTACGTCGGAACAATCGCAAAGGCAAAAGGGGAAACTTTCCTCTCGTCGCCGCGCATCCGTGCGCGGTCGGTAGGGGCGTCTTGGTGTTCGTTCGCCGGGCTTGGCGGCGGCTCTTCCGCCCGCTTCGCAGCACCGGCGCTGCGCCCGTTGTTCCCTGACGATACCACACGCCCCGCTAACGCCCCGAAACGATCGCTAGAATGGCGCCTACGCACCCGCCGACCAGGCGCCTCCGGGAGGTCCGCATGGACTACGAGACCATCATCTACGAAGTCGAACGCGGACGAGCCCGCATCACCCTCAACCGCCCCGAGAAGCTGAACGCGCTTTCCATCCAGCTCCAACAGGAGCTGAACCAGGCGCTCTGGGACGCCGACAACGACAACCGCGTCCATACCGTCATCCTGCGCGGCGCCGGACGCGCCTTCAGCGCCGGCTACGACCTCACCCCCCGCCCCCTCGCCGAGCGCGACCCGGATGACCACACCCGCGAGGGCCGCTCCTTCGACGATGACGCCTGGCGCATGGAGCAGGGCCAGCGCCTGCGCATGGCCATCTTCGACATGCACAAGCCCGTCATCGCCCAGATCCATGGCTACTGCGTGGCCGGCGGCACCGATGTTGCCCTCCTCTGCGACATGATCATCGCCGCCGATGACACCCTCATCGGCTTCCCGCCCGCACGCGCCCAGGGCGCCCTCCCCAACAACATGTGGCTCTACAACGTCGGCCCGCAGTGGGCCAAGCGGCTCATGCTCTCCGGCGACTTCGTCACCGGCGCCGATGCTGCCAAGATCGGCTTGGTCATGAAGGCACTTCCCCTCGATTTGCTCGAAGAGGAGGTCGAGGGCCTCGCCGATCGCCTCGCCATGATCGACACGGAGCTGCTCTCGGCGAACAAGCGCATCATCAACATCGGCCTCGAGCTCATGGGCGCCCGCACCCTCCAGCGCATCGCCACCGAGAACGACGCCCGCGCCCACCTCGCCCCGAGCGTCGCCGAGTTCGGCGCCCGCTCGCGCGAGCACGGCCTCAAGGCCGCGCTCCAGTGGCGCGACACGAAGTTCGGCGACCAGCGCGCCCTCGTCGACCGCCCCGAGCTCCGCGACGAAAAGGGTTTCTTCCGTGACGCTTAAGGCGACCGCTCTCCTCTCCATTGGCGCCATCTGGGCTGGGGCCGTGACCGCCGCCGTCCTCCAGGGCGATGTCTGGTGGATCCTCATCTTCGCCGCCCTCGCGACGGGCGCCGTGGGGTTCAGGCGAAGCGTCGGGCTCGCGCGCGTCCTCGCCATCGCCGGGACCTGGGGCGGGGCAGCCGCGGTGGTAGCTGCGAATCCCGACAACGCCTGGGTTTCCGTCTTCGCCTTCCTCACGACGGGCGCCGTCGTCTACAGCGCGATGGACCGCAACTCGTTCCTGACCGGCCTCGCGGTCGCGGTCAGCTGGGCGGCCGTCGGTGTCACCCTGTCGGTGACCGGAGATGGCGCCTGGATTGCCGTCTTCGCCTTCCTCACGGCTGGCTCCGTCGCCAACTCCCGCGACGACACGACCGCCGGCCTCTTCGCCATCCTCGGATGGGTCGCCGCGACCGTGCTCATGGTCGTGCTCGATGGCAGCTACTGGATCGCGGTGTTCGCGTTCGTCGCCAGCACGCTCCACTTCGGCCTCTTCGGCATCCCCCGCCCCGCCCGCATCGAGTGGGACTTCCGTTCGGACGACCACAGCGCCTCCGTTCGCTAGCATGGGCCCATGCCCGAAGCTGACCCGTACGACGAGTACGACGACTTCGATGACCAAGCCGAAGATGTCGTGTTCGGCCCCGACGAGCGCGACCGGGACCTCCTCGATGGCTCCTGGGAGCGGCAGTACTACGCCGGCGGCCATCGCGGCCGCGACTGGAAGACGATCGGCATCGGCGTTGCCCTCCTTTTTCTGATGGGGTTGCTCCTCCCCCCGCTGCTGCGCGTCCTCTGGTAACGAAGGCCATGCCCGACGACGCGCTCTCCGGACAGGTCATTGCCACCATCGGCGGCGGGGACGCCCACCACCGCGCCGTCGCCGTCGCCGTCGCGGAGGCGGGCGCGTCGGTCGCCCTCGCCACCTTCAACGCCATCCCCGACCAGGAGTTCTCGGTGAACTCCATCGCCAACGAGGTCTGGGCCCTGGGCCGCGACCACTTCGCCGACGTGATCGAGGCCTCCGACCCAGAGCAGATGGGCGCCTTCACCCAGAAGACCTGGAGCCAGCTTGGCCGCTGCGACGCCATCATCGTCGTCTCCTCCCTGCCCACTCCCAGCCCCGACTCCCCCGTCGAAGAGAAGCGCGCCTTCGCCGGCCGCCACCGCACCCCCCTCCTCGCCGCTCAGGCCTTCGGCCAGCTCATGCGCGAGAAAGGTGGCGGCGCCGTCGTCTTCGTCGCTCCCGAACGCGACCCGGCGGACGACAAGGCGCTCAAC
>VXRS01000227.1 GCA_009838385.1 Dehalococcoidia bacterium
GGCCTGACGATCTAGTCCGAGTCCGCTTCGTCCTCGCCGCGCTCTTCGATCACGGCGATGCGCCGGTCGAGGCTGCGCAGAGAGTAGCGGATGATCGCCATCGTCACGAAGAAGTCGAACCACAGCATCACCGCGCCCACGATCATGAAGGCGTCCTGGATGATCTGGTGGTTCACCAGGATGGCCGCGAGGATGAAGGCGATGCCCACTCCCGAGAGGAGCGAGGGCACCACGATGAGCGCGCCGCCGACCGTTCGCCGCACCGTCATGCGCTGTCCCCCAGCCGGGCGCTCTCCTGCGCCAGCAGCCCCAGCCCCATCGGCCCCATCGCGAGCGCCTCGCGGTGGAACGTGGTCAGGTCGAAGGCCTCGCCGAGGCTCTGCCGTGCCTCTTCCCGCGCGGCCAGCCAGTAGCGCTCCCCCACCTTGTAGCTAATCGCCTGTCCCGGAAGCCCGAGGTAGCGGTCGATCTCGCTCGCAATGAAGTCCGCCGGGAAATGGCTCCTCGTCCTCGCGAACTCGTCGCCCAGCGGCGGCGTCCAGACCTCCCCGGGGTGGAACGGCTGCCCTTCCGGGATGGCCAGCTCGAGGTGCATCCCGATGTCGATGATGACCCGCACCGTGCGCAGCGCCTGCGAGGCCAGCAGCCCCATCTTGTAGTCGGGCACCTCCAGGTACCCCAGCTCGCCCATGAGGCGCTCGGCGTACAACGCCCACCCCTCGACGTAGCCTGAGCAGTCGCCGATCAGCCGCTGGAAGCGGGACAGGTCGAGCAGCCGCGTATTGCCGCGCTCGAGGTGGTGTCCCGGAACGCCCTCGTGGTACGCGATCGAGACCTCGCCCCAGAGCGGGAAGCGCGTCTTCCCGCCCGTCGGGTACCACGTCCGCCCCGGCCGCGAGAAGTCCTCGGAGGGGCTCGTGTAGTACATCGCCAGAGCGCCGCCCGGAGGCGCGATCATCGCCTCGAGGCGCTGCAGCTTCTCGGGAATGTCGAAGTGCGTGCCGTTCAGGTCCGCGATCGTTTGCTCCTGCAGGTCCTGCATCCACTGCCGGAACGGCTCGACTCCCTCGATTGAGCGCTCCGGATCCGTTTCGAGCACTTTCTTGGCTGCCTCGACGCCCTCGCCCGGCGCGATCTGCTCCGCCGCCTCCTCCATCTCGGCCTGGATACGGTGGATTTCGTCCCAGCCCCACGCGTAGGTCTCGCGCAGGTCGAGCTCGCAGCGGTTGTAGGAACGCGAGTACCGGGCGTACCGCTCCTCGCCCACCCCATCGCGTTCGCCGGCGCGCGGAAGGTAGGTCTCGCGGAGGAACACGCCGAAGGCGCGGTAGCTCTCGGCTGCTGCGATGGCCGCCGCGTCGAGGTCGCGCTGCAGACCCTCGGAGACGTCCCCGGCTCGCGCCACGAACTCAGCGAAGAAGCCGCCGTCGCCGTTGCCGGCCCACGTCTCGCACTGCTTTACGCACGCCTCGACCTGACGCCGGGCTGCGGCGCGACCCGCCTCCAGGCCGGCCTCCAGCGTCGTGCGGTAGCCCGCGAGCGCTTCGGGCAGGCGCGCGAGCCGCCGCGCGATGGTCGACCAGTCGGCCTCGCCCGCGGTTGGCATCAGGTCGAACGTGCTCCGGAGCCCCTGCATGGGCGAAGCCAGCACGTTGAGTCCGGCGAGGTAGTCCCCTGTCTCGTGCAGCTCGGCGTCCACGGTGAGCGCCTCGCGCATCACCTCCCGCAGGATGCGGTCGCCGTCCGCTTCGTCCGCCAGCTCTTCGAGCCTGGCGAGCGTGTCCCGCGTGAGCCGGTCGCGCGCCTCGAACCCCTCGACCGAGTAGTCCGTGAGCTCGTCCTCGTGCCCGGCGATGCCCAGGCTCGTGGCGGCATTGGGGTGAAGCGCCGCTAGCGCTTCGACGTACGTGTCCCCGAGATCGGTTATGGCTGACATTAGCGGTCTAGCTTGCCACTCCGCCCGCTCCGCCGCGAGGGATGCGCGCGGGCACGCTGTTCCCAGTCCCCCACTCGTCGACCGCGACCAGCCGGTCGAGCGGCTGACGCCGCTGTTCCCGCTGTTCCCGACGCTGCAGGTCCTCGGGCAGCGATTCCACCGGTCCTGGATACCCGATCGCGAATACGACCAGCACCCGCAACTCCAGGGGGGCGCCGAAGACGTCCCGCACCGCCGTTTCGTCGAAGCCGGCCATGGGGTGGGCGATCAGCCCGAGAGCGGTCGCCTGCGCCATCAGGTTCCCGGCTGCGATGCCCGCATGGAACGACCAGAGCGCGCGCTCCTCGCCGTACGAATCCGCGTGCTCGTGGTCCGGTATCGAACCCAGCGCCACGAGGAGGGGCGCCGCCGGCGCCCAGTTCCGGTTCCCCTCCGAGAGGGCCGCCAGGAGTTGCTCGCGCGCTCCCTCCGACTGCGCCACCAGGAGGCGCGCCGACTGCACGTTGCCGTGGCTCGGCGCGACCGAAACCGCCCGCCAGAGCAGTTCCTGCGTCTCGGCCGGAACCTCGCGGGGGTCGAACGCGCGCCGCGCCCGCCTTCCCGACAGCGCTTCGATGAGCTCCGCCATGCACCCTCCGGCGCGAGATAGTGCCACCCTCCCGCTCCCGGTGCTAGGGTGGGCCGCCATGCCCACCTTCGTCGGCCTCGACCTCGCCTGGAC
>VXRS01000001.1 GCA_009838385.1 Dehalococcoidia bacterium
GGCCGGCATCGTGCACGACCTGGCGGGCTGGGAACGGGTGGTCACCGCGCGGTGGGAGTGAGGCTGATCGCGCTGGACATCGACGGCACGCTCCTGCCGTACGAAGGCGCGTACAAAGGCGAGCTTTCGCCACGCGTGCGAGCGGCCGTGACGGCGCTGGTGGAGGACGGGCGGACGGTGGTGCTGGCCAGCGGACGGATGCGGGAGGGCGTCATGAGCATCGCACGGGAGCTGGGGCTCGACACGCCGTTCATCGCACAGGAGGGCTGCCTGATCGCGAACGCGGACGGGACGTTGCTGCGCGAGATCAAGCTGGACCGGGACCTGGCGCTGGCCGTGACGGCCTATGCGCGCGAGGCCGGTTACCAGTACGAGTGGTTCAGCGCGGAACGGTACGCCGCCACGGAGCAGTCACCCGCCACGGACTACTACGCCAGCCTCGGCAATATCGAGGCCGAGTACCACCCGGAGCCCGAGACTCTCGGCATCGACCCGAGCGGCGTCGGCATCCTGAGTGACCGAGAGGCCTCGTCGGAGGTACACGAGGAGCTGGTCGAGCACTTCGGGGATACGCTGCACGTGCTCGACTTCCCGTTCGTGACGGTAGCGCTGGCCCCAGAGGCCACAAAGGCGAACGGGGTCGCATTGGTGGCGAAGCGCCTTGGTATTTCGCGCGCGGAGACGCTGGCGATCGGGGACAGCGTGAACGACGCGTCAATGCTGGCGTGGGCCGGTCGGGGTATCGCCACGGCCAAGGCCGACCGCTACGCGCGGGAAGCCGCCGACGAGTCACTTCCGGACGAGGAAGACTCGGTCGCGCGGGTGCTGGAGGAGTTGCTCTAGCCTTCCGGGTCGATCCGGTGCCAGATACGCAGCAGCACGAGCGCGATCGCGAGGATGACGATCGCCGCGAGCATGACGGGCAGCACGACGCGGAGCCAGTCGATCGACGCGCCCTCGGACTCGTCTGTGGCGAGCACGGCGTACTGGCCGGAGATCTCGCGGATGCGCGTCACGAGGTCGTCCTCGGAAAGGGAGACGGGGGCGTCGCCGCCGTTCGTGGCGACGCCCTCCTCGATCACGAAGAGGGCGGCCGGAACGGGCCACTGGAAGCCGCCACCCTCGCGGCGGAGCGCCGCAAGCACCCGCGAGCCTGCGGCGGGGAGGACGGCGCGGTCGCACTCGGTTGGGCGGTCCGACACGGGGAGGGCCTCGGCGATGGCCGGGCCTTTCAGGTAGGCCTCCGGGGCGATCGCGGGCACCCCCGCCTCGGTCACGAGTTCGCCGACGACGATGACGTCGACGTCCTCGACCGAGGTGAACAGGTCATCGAGGTCGAAGTGGGGGCAATCCTCGTGGGCGCTCGCGGCTTCACCGATGCCCAGGAAGGGCAGCAACGCGAACGTTCCCAGCGCGAAGAGCGCCGCGAGCACAACCCGGGGACGAACGAACGGCCGCGTCGGGTCGCCTACGATTCCGCCTGCGCGAATTGGTAGATCTTGCCCTCGGTCTTGATGGAGGGCGCGATCACCATCTCGGCGTCCTGGAACTCGCGGATGGTGTGCGCGCCGCACATGCCCATCGCGGTCTTGAGGGCGCCGGCGAGGTTCTCCGTGCCGTCGGTGCGGCTCGTGGGACCGAAGAGCGTCTTCTGGAGAGTCGTGTTGACGCCAACGAAGACGCGGGTGCCGCGGGGGAGGTCGGCGTGGGAGGTGGCCATGCCCCAGTGGTAGCCGCGACCGGGCGCTTCGGTGGTGGCGGCGAAGGGCGAGCCCATCATGACGCCGTCGGCGCCAGCGGCGAAGCACTTGCAGACGTCACCGCCGGTGCGGATGCCGCCGTCGGTGATGATTGGGACGTAGTTGCCGGTCTCTGCGAGATAGGCCTCGCGGGCGGCGGCGCAGTCGATGGTGGCGGTGACCTGGGGGACGCCGATGCCGAGGACCTCGCGGCTGGTGCAGCCGGCGCCCGGTCCCACGCCCACGAGCACGCCGGCGACGCCCGAGCGCATCACCTCGAGCGTTGCGCTGAAGCCGACGGTGTTCCCGACGACGACGGGGATGTGGATGTGCTCGAAGAGCTTCTCGAAGCGCAAACCCTCGATGCTGCTGGACTCGTGCCGCGCCGTGGTAACGGTGCTCTGGACGACGAGGATGTCGGCGCCCGCTTCCTGCACGAGGGGCGCGTACTGCTTGGTGCTCTTGGGGGTTACGGAGACGGAGGAGACGGCGCCACCCGCCTTCATCTCCTTGATGCGCTGGGCGATGAGATCATCGCGAATGGGCTGCTGGAAGGCGGACTGGAGGATGGCCGTGGCCTCGTCACGGTTGACCGAGGCGACCTCGTCGAGGATGGGGCGGGGATCGTCGTAGCGGGTCCAGATGCCCTCGAGGTTGAGGACACCGAGGCCGCCCGCCTCGTGCATGAGCAGGGCGAAATCGGGGTCGACAACCGCGTCCATGGCGGAGGCGATGAAGGGGAGCCCGAAGTGATAGGGGCCGATGTCCAGGCCGATCTCGACAAGCTCGGGGTTGATCGTGACCTCGCCGGGAACGATGGCGACGTCGTCGAACCCGTAGGCATGCTTGAGCTGCTTGAAACGTGGTGCGGGCACGGACGAACCCTCCTCCTGGGTATGCAAAACGCCGCGCTCTG
>VXRS01000253.1 GCA_009838385.1 Dehalococcoidia bacterium
CCCGTCTGCTCCTCGTCGAGGATGAGCAGCATGCCCCGCTCTTCGCATCGCGCCTTGAGCTCCGGCAGCCAGCCCGCGGGCGGCTCGATGACGCCCCCGGCGGAGAAGATCGGCTCCGTCAGCACAGCCGCCGGACGTGACGTGGTCTGGGCATCGATCAGCTCGAACGATGCGTCGAGGCAGGCAATGTCGCAGGAGTCGGGCTTGAGCCCGATCGGGCAGCGGTAGCAGTAGGGCGCCAGCATCGCCATCAGCCCCGGCTGTGGCGGGCCGTACCCGCGATGCCATCCCGCGAACGTGAGGGCTCGCGTCGTGTCCGACATGCCGTGGAACGACACGTGGGGGCTGGCCACCTCGAACCCGCCCGTGTACTTCCGCGCGATGTTGATCGCTGCCTCGTTGGCGTCGGCTCCCGACTGCAGGAACAGGCTCTTGCGCAGGGGCTCCGGGAGCAGATGCGCGAGCCGCTCCGCCAGCCGGATCTCCTGGTCGTTGTAGTAGCTGCTGTGTGCGTGGATCAGCCTTTCGCAGGCTTCCGCCACGGCCTCGACGATGGCCGGGTGGTTGTGTCCCAACCAGGCGCACATCTGCCCGGAGTTGAAGTCGAGATAGCGCTTCCCGTTGACGTCCTCGACCTCGGAACCGCTTCCGCGCACGAAGATCGGCCCCGAACTCGAAGCGTCCATGCGCCCGCCGAAGCTGAACCGTCGCGCTGCCTCAAGGAGGTCCCGCTCGGAGTCGCTCATGCTCGCCCCCCGTCGCTGTTTAGCTGGGGCCAGCGTACCGGAGGGGCTAGATGACCGTCGGCGGCCGGTACTCCCCGAACACCTCGCGCATCGCCCCGCAGATCTCGCCCAGCGTGGCGTAGGCGCGCACCGCGTCCAGGATCGGCGGCAGCAGGTTCGCGTCGCCCTCGCAGGCCGCCTTCAGACCCGCGATCGTGCTCGCGACCGCCTCAGGGTCGCGCTCCCGACGGTGGTGCTCCAGCCGCGAGAGCTGCTCGTCCACGAGCCGCCGGTCCACGCTGAAGATGGTCTGCGGCTGGTCCCCGCCTTCCTGGAAGTCGTTCACGCCGACGACCACCTCCTCGCCGTCGTCGACGCGCTGCTGGTACTTCCAGCTCGCTTCTGCGATCTGGTTCTGCATCCAGCCGCTCTCGATCGCGGGCACCGACCCGCCCATCGACTCCACCTCCGCCATGATCGCGATCGCCTGCCGCTCCAGGTCATTCGTCAGGTGCTCGACGTAGTAGCTCCCCGCGAACGGGTCGACCGTGTCCGCCGCGCCCGTCTCGTGCGCGATGATCTGTTGCGTCCGAAGCGCAATCCGCTGCGCCTCGTCCGTCGGCAGCGCCAGCGCCTCGTCGAAGCAGCTCAACGCGATGCTCTGCACCCCGCCCGTCACCGCTGCCAGTGTCTGCACGGCGGCCCGCACGATGTTGTTCTCCGGCTGCTGCGCCATCAGCGTGCTGCCGCCCGTCTGCGTGTGCGTGCGCAGCATCATCGAGCGCGGGTTTTTCGCCCCGTACCGCTCCTTCAGCAGCCGCGCCCACAGGCGCCGCAGCGCCCGGTACTTCGCCACTTCCTCGAAGAAGTGGTTGTGCGTGTTGAAGATCCAGCTGATGCGCGGCGCGAACTCGTCGATCTCGAGCCCCCGCGCCAGCGCCGCCTCGATGTACGCGCACGCGTTCGCGAACGTGAACCCGATCTCCTGCGCCGCCGTCGAGCCCGCATCGCGAATGTGGTAGCCGCTCACGCTGATTGTGTTCCAGAGCGGCACGTCTTTCGCGCAGAACGCCATCACATCCGCCGCCAGCCGCACGCTCGGCCCCGGCGGGAAGATGTAGGTTCCCCGCGCAACGTACTCCTTCAGCACGTCGTTCTGAACCGTGCCCCGCAGCTTCTCCGCGGGCACGCCCTGCTTCTCCCCCGCCGCCACGTACATCGCCAGCATCACCGCCGCCGGCGCGTTGATCGTCATGCTCGTCGAGACCTTGTCCAGCGGGATCTCCGCGAACAGCGTCTCCATGTCGTACAGCGAGTCGATCGCGACCCCGACCTGGCCGACCTCCGCGATCGCCATTGGGTCGTCGGAGTCGTAGCCGAGCTGGCTGGGCAGGTCGAATGCGACGGAGAGGCCCGTCTGCCCCTGGCTCAGCAGGTAGCGGAACTTCTGATTCGACTCCTCCGCCGTGCCGAACCCGGCGTACTGGCGCATCGTCCAGAGGCGCCCGCGGTACATGGTCGGCTGAACGCCGCGCGTGAACGGATACTCGCCGGGGAAGCCGAGGTCGCGTTCGTAGTCAAGGTCGGCGACGTCGAGGGGCGTGTAGAGCCGGTGGACGTCGAGGCTGCTCGTCGCGAACCCGTCCGACCGCTCCGGCGATCGCTGCAGCGCCTTCGCCAGCGGCCCTTCCTCCCAGCCGTGCACCACCCGCGACAGCTCCGCCAGCGCCTCATCCGAGAACAGGCTGGGCTGCGTCGCGTCCGATTCCCTGGTGTCCGTCATGCGGGGCCTCCCCTGCGGCGACAAGTGTAGCGAACCCCCGCCTCACAGCGGACCACCCGCCATCTGGCGATCCGGCCTCCGCGCGCGTACCCTGCCCGCCATGCCTCCCGAAACAGCTCTCTTCCTGCCCCCCGGTGT
>VXRS01000063.1 GCA_009838385.1 Dehalococcoidia bacterium
GTTCCCGGCGCCTGGGAAGAGGAGTGCGTCGCCCTCCTCCGCCACTACGGCGTCACCGCCTGCGACCGCGGCGTCAGCATCGACGAGGCCGCTCGCCTCGCCGTTGCCGCCTCGGCCTAGAGCAGCGGCAGGTACTCCGCCAGCTCGAAGTCCGAGACGTGGCGCTGGTAGCGCTCCCACTCGATGCGCTTGTTCTTCAGCAGCGTCTCGAACACGTGCTCGCCCAGCGCCTCCCGCAACAGCTTCGACTCCGCCGCCGCGTCGATCGCCTCCCGCAGGTTCCCCGGAAGCGTCGCGATCCCGAGCTCGTCCCGCTCCCCGTCCGTCATCTCGAAGACGTTCTCCTCCACCGGAGGCGGCAGCGCCCGCTCCTGCTCGATCCCGTCGAGCCCCGCCGCCAGCATCACCGCGAACGCCAGGTACGGGTTGCAGGCGGGGTCCGGCGATCGGTACTCGATGCGCGTGTGCACCTCGTCGCCCGGTGAATATTCGGGGATGCGCACGAGGTCGCTCCGGTTCCGCCGCGCCCAGCTCAGGTACACCGGCGCCTCGAACCCCGGCTGCAGCCGCTTGTAGCTGTTCACCCACTGGTTCGTCACAAGCGTCATCGCACGCGCATGGGCCAGCAGCCCGGCGACGTACCCCTTCGCCAGCGCGCTCAGGTGGTACACGTCCTCCTCGTCGAAGAACGCGTTGCGCTCGCCCTTGAACAGCGACTGGTGCACGTGCATCCCGCTGCCGTTCTCGTCCTCCAGCGGCTTCGGCATGAACGTCGCGTACACATCGTTCGAGGCCGCGATCTCCTTCACCACCGCGCGGTAGGTCATGGCGTTGTCGGCCATCGTCAGCGCGTCTGTGTAGCGCAGCGCGATCTCGTGCTGGCTGGGAGCCACCTCGTGGTGGCTCGACTCCACCTCGATCCCCATCGCGCTCAGCGTCAGCACCGTGTCCCGGCGCAGGTCCGACCCCTTGTCCGCGATCTGGTCGAAGTACCCGCCCTTGTCCAGCGGGACCGTGCTCTCCTGGTCCTCGAAGTAGAAGTACTCCAGCTCCGGGCTCACGTAGAACGTGTAGCCGAGCGCCTTCGCCCGCTCCAGCTGGCGGCGCAGCACCCAGCGCGGATCGCCCTCGAATGGCTCGCCGTCGGGCCGGTAGATGTCGCAGAACATGCGCGCCACGCCCTGCTCCCGCGGACGCCACGGCACCAGCTGGAACGTCGCCGGGTCCGGCCGCGCCAGCATGTCCGACTCGTCGATGCGGGCGAACCCCTCGATGCTCGAGCCGTCGAACCCCATCCCCTCTTCGAGCGCGTTCTCAAGCTCGCCCACCGTGATCTGGAAGCTCTTCAGCGTCCCCACGATGTCCGTGAACCAGAGCCGCACGAACTTCACGTCGTTCTCGCGGCATGCCGAGATCACATAGCTCGCTGACTCGTTCATCGTCCCGTCCCGCGGTGATTCCGCCACTTCACCCTACCCGCTCGATGTTACAGGCAGGTTGCGGAACGCTACTCCCCCGCCGCCTCGCGCTGCCGCCGCAGCCAGTCCCGCACGAACGGGTTGTGGTCCCGCTCGAACGCGACCGTCGTCTCCTGCATGTGGCCCGGCAGCACGATCGTCTCCTCCGGCAGCGTCAGCAGCTCGTTCGTGATGCTGCGCATCTCCTCGTCGAAGTCGCCACCGGGCAGATCCGTTCGCCCGATAGACCCCCGGAAGAGCGTGTCTCCGCTGAAGAGCAGGCCGTCGGCGTAGTAGCTCACGCTCCCCGGCGTGTGCCCCGGCGTCGCGATCGCCTTCAGCTTCAGCCCCGCCACCTCCACCTCGTCCCCGTTCGTGACGAAGCCGTTCGGGTCCGGCGGCGCCTGCGACTCGTCGATGCCGAAGCTCGACACCGCACCCTGCCAGCCGTGCCGCAGCAGGTCGAGGTCGCTCTGATGCAGCAGGAACGTCGCGCCCGTCGCCGCCTGTACCCCGCGAACCCCCAGAATGTGGTCGACATGCGCATGCGAGTTCGCGATCGCCTTGATCGTCACCCCCATGTCCTTTGCCAGCGCCAGCACCTCGTCCGGCTGGTCCCCCGGGTCGATGCAGATCGCCTCGCCCGTGCGGCGGTTCCCCACCACCCAGCAGTTCTCGGCGAAGACCCCCACCACGATGCC
This sequence comes from Dehalococcoidia bacterium, assembly GCA_009838385.1. The sequence continues at coordinate 2,159 of VXRS01000063.1, forward strand.
CCGCACCATGATCTCGTTCGCGACGTCCATGCGCGGAGCTTCCCCGCACGCCGCCGCCCCGTCAACCGCCACGGGGCCGTCCCGTGAGCCCCCTCGACCTCGCGCTCATCAGCGTTCTCGGAACTGTGGCGGCCCTTCCCCAGAACGTCGCCGGCTTCGGCTTCGCACTCGTCCTCGCCCCCCTCCTCGTCCTCTTCATCGACCCCGAGGAGACGGTCATCATCGTCAACATCCTCGCCATGCTCTCCGCCACGGCCGTCGTCTGGCGCCTGCGCCATGCCGTCGCCTGGCGCACCGTCGGCATCCTCTTCGCCGCGTCGTTCGTCGGGATGCCCTTTGGGCTGCTCGTGCTCCTCGTCGTCGAGCCAGCAGTGATTCAGGTGCTGATAGCCCTCGCCGTTCTCAGCGGGACGCTCGCCCTCGCCCGCGGCCTGACTATCGGCGGGAACACCGCCATCGCGGCCGCCGCCGGCGTCGCGGGCGG
>VXRS01000252.1 GCA_009838385.1 Dehalococcoidia bacterium
GCCCGTACCCGCTCCGCAAGCTCCCGGATGTGCTCGACCACCAGCCCCGGTGACTCCATCGGGATGAAGTGGCTGTTGTCGTCGAGGACGATCTCCTCGGCGTTGCGAAGCTCGCCGGCGAGGCCGGGCCAGGTGGGGGAGACCATCATGCTCCACTGCTGGTCGGGGGTCGGGGTCGGGGCGCGGAGGATGCGGATGGGGAGGTCGAGCTCCCGCAGGAGCGGGTACGGGTCCCAGGCGCGATTGCCGGCGTAAACGGCCGCTTCGACCAGGGGCGGGCAGGCGAGGACGTAGCCCTCGCCGTCGGGCGCGGGGAGGAGGCCGTGCTCGCAGTAGTCGCGCAGCACGCGGGGCTCCCAGCGACGGAACGGGTCGCGACCGGCGAAGCTCTCCACCATTTCGTCGGGCGAGGACCACTCGTTGCGGCGGCGGGCCACGAAGTGCTCGGCTTCGAACGCGGGCTCGCGCTCGTAGAGCGACGGCTTCATCAAGACGGGGTCGACGAGGAGGAGGGCCGAGAAGGTGTCAGGCCGCAGCGCGGCCGCGACGGCGACAGCGGCGCCGCCCTTCGAGTGGCCGACGCCGATCGCCCCCCGGAGGTCGAGCGCCTCGCAGAAGTCGGCCACGTCGTCGGCGACGTCGCTCCATGGATAGGGCGGCTCGGGCTTCTCGCTGCGGCCATGGCCACGTAAGTCGAGGGCGATGCTGCGCTGGTCGATGGACTCGGCGATGGCGTCCCAGCAGCGCGCGTGGAACCCGGTAGCGTGGGCGAAGAGCACGGTCGGCTCACGACCCTCGCGTTCGAAGCAGGCGAGCTCCACGCCGTTCGCCTGTACTCGCTGCTCGGTTGGCTGCATCGCGCGATTATCGCCGCGGTCGCGCTCAGGCGCTTCCCGGCGGGGCCCGTGGCGCGGAGGCGGCTAGAATCCGGTCCATGCCAGACAACCCCGACCTTCAGAAGGCGCTCGCCCAGCTCGCGGCCACGCCCAGCAGGCTCGCCCACCTCACCGTCGAGAGCACCGACGAGGACCTCGACGCCGCTCCGGAGGGCGAGTGGTCCGCCCGGGTCGTGCTCGCGCACCTGCGTGACGGGGAGATGGTGGAGTTCCGCGTGGGGCTGGAGCGGCTGCTCGCCGAGCCGAACCCCGCCCTCTACTTCCTGCCCCCGGACCAGTGGGAGCGCGAGCGCAATCGCGACCGCGACGACAAGAGCGTGCTGCTGGGCGACTTCGCGCTGCAGCGGCAGGCGTCGCTGAACCTGATCACGACCATGCGCGACTCCGACTGGGAGCGCACCGCTCCGGGACCCCGCGACGAGCCGATCACGGCCGCGCAGTTCGTCCAGATCTGGGCGGGGCACGATGCCGCCCACCTGGGGCAGATCGAGGCGCTGCTGGGCGAAACGGCGAACGGTGCGCAGGAACGCCGCGCCCGCCCGCCGGAGTAGCGATGCCGGACGCGAACGCAACTGACGCCCTCACTGACGTGGCCGCCCGCCTGAACGCGCTTGGTGTTCAGTACATGCTCACCGGCTCCGGCGCCGCCATGTTCTACGGCCTCAGCCGCTCCACCGCCGATCTGGATGTCGTCATCGACCTCGACATTCTCGACGCAGCTCCTCTCGTCGATGCGTTCGATGGCGACTACTACGTCGATCCCGATGCTGTCTTCGATGCCCTTGAACACCGCTCGATGTTCAACGTCATCCCCCTCTTCCCAGGCCTGAAGACGGACTTCATTCTCCTGCGCGACGAGCCCTTCCAGCAGGTGGCGTTCGAGCGCCGGCAGCAGGTCGACTGGCACGGCACACCCGTGTGGGTGATCGACCCGAGGGACCTGGTGCTCAGTAAGCTCAACTGGGCGCGCGACTCACACTCGGAGCAGCAGTTCGCCGATGTGCGTACGATAATGGCAAGCGGTTTCGTAGAGGAAGACGATGAGTTTCGCGCCTGGATCGACCGCCTCCATCTCCAAGACGTCCTGGACGCCAGTCGTACCACGGGATACGACGCCTGAGATGGCCGCGCGCCACCGTGAATGGTGGCTGAGGTTGTCGGGCGCCGAGCGCCTCCAGAGCATGCTCGACCTCGCGACCATGGGAATCGAGGCCCGCATGTCCACGCTCCGCAAACAGTACCCGGACGCCTCGGAGGCCGAGTTGACGGCCATCTGGACGGAGGAGCGCTACCGCGACTCGCTGCCGGCCGACTTCCTCGCGCGGGCGGTCAAGGCGATCCGGGAGCGGGACGGCTAGGTCGCCGCGCCGGCGGCGGCCAGCTGGCGGCTGCGGGAGAGGCGCGCGGTCCCCTTGTTCGCCGCCAGCACCTTCTCGATGCTGCGGGCGAGCTCCTCGCTGACGGCCGCGCGCTCCAGGTCAAACTCCTGCTCCAGGCCATCGGTGTCGTGGATGACAAGGCGCACTTCATCGGGGCCGGGGCGGTCCTGCAGGAGCGCCGCGACGCTGCTCAGGAGGGCCTTGTCGGTCATCTCGTCCTCTGTTTCGTAGATGGTGATGACGAGCTGGGAGGAGTCGCGGCCGACCGGCGAGCGCACCTCCGGTGACTCGGCTTCCGTCGTGGCGGCGGGAGGCGGTGGAGGGGAGGCGCCATTGCCGTTTCCGTTCGCGGGGCGGGCGGCAGC
>VXRS01000141.1 GCA_009838385.1 Dehalococcoidia bacterium
GCAGCCGCTGCATCTCTTCGGCCGGCAGGAAGCGGCGCGTATCCGAGCGCTCGACCAGGTCCGTCCACTCCAGGTGCCGCGCCCCCGGCACGTGGCCGACCCGCTTGTTCCCCCGCGAGTTCGACCCGTCCCACTCCCCGTCGCTGCGAACGTCGAGCACGGTGCACGAGTCCGAGTCGTGCTCGGCGATCAGGTCCTCCGCGCTCGCGTGCAGCCCCGGAGCCGTGCGCGACTCGAACGTGCGCGCCTCCGGCCTCGTCCCATGGAACGTGACTGGACGCCCCTCCGTCAGCCAGCGATGCCAGCCCCCGTTCAGCACCTTCGCTTTCGTGTGCCCGTAGTAGTTCAGCACCCACCAGAGGCGCGCCGCCACGAGCGCGTTGTTGTCGTCGTACGTCACGACCGTCGTGTCCCCGTCGACCCCGAGGCTGCCCATGAGCGCGGCGAAGTCGTCCGGCGGCATCACGAACATACCCGCGCCGCCCTCCCGCTCGCCCTGCTCCTTGATGTAGTAGTGAACGGGCAGGTGAACTGCCCCTGGGATGTGGGCGCGGCGGTACGCCTCCAGCGTTGCGCAATCGATGATCCGCACCTGCGGGTCGTCGGCGTGTTCCGCGAGCCAGTCCGGCTCGGCGAGCAGCTCCGGTCGGGCGTACGGCATCGCTCACTCCTCGCGCTTCGAAGGTTCCGCAGAGGATAGGCCGGGCGTCCCCGCCCCGCTACGCCAGCAGGTGCTCCTCGAAGTACGACACCAGCCGCCGCTCCATGTACTCCAGCCCTGCGGCGTCCCGGGGCATGTGACGCTCCTCCGGGAAGATCTGGATGTCGTACGGCTTCTGCGCTGCCGTCAGCGCCGTGATGAGGCGCGCCGTGTGCCGGAAGTGCACGTTCTCGTCGACCATCCCGTGGACCAGCAGCAGCTTCCCCGACAGGCCTTCCACGTGGGTCGTGACCGCCCCGTCCCGGTACCCCTCGGGATTGTCCTCGGGCGTCGACATGTACCGCTCCGTGTAGCCCGTGTCGTACCCGTCCCAGTCGACGACCGGCGCTCCCGCCACCCCGATGCGGAACACTTCGGGCGCGCGCATCAGCGACATGCACGTCATGTAGCCGCCGTAGCTCCACCCGTAGATGCCGACCCGCTCGCGGTCGACGAGTCCCTCGGCCACCACTTGCTCGACGGCCGCCACCTGGTCGTCTACCTCGACCGTGCCCATGCGGCGGTGCAGGTGTGCCTCGAACGCGAGCCCGCGATTGGCGCTCCCCCGGTTGTCGACCGCCAGCACGACGAACCCCGCCTGCGCGAGGTACTGCGCCCGCAGGTCGACCGTCAGCGCCCAGTCGTCGAGGACTCGCTGGGCGTGCGGCCCCCCGTACACCGACACCACGAGCGGGTGCGGCCCCTCCCCCTCCGGCCGGTAGAGCGCCCCGAACATCGGGGTGCCGTCGGCCGCCTCCATCACACGCAGCTCGGGGGGGCGCAGGCCCTGCGCCGCGGCGGTCATGTCCGGCTCCTCGTGCAGCGTTGCGACCACCTCCCCCCCGTTCACGCGACGCAGCGTCGTCACCGCCGCCCCTTCCCGCGACGAGAACGTGTCGACGAACGTCGTTCCGTCGGGCGCGACCGTGCAGCCGTGTACGCCGGGCTCGCTCGTGAGGCGCTCCACCTCCCCGCTGTCCAGCCCCACCCGGTACAGGTGCCGCTCGACCGCTCCCTCCCGCGTCCCGCTGAAGAACACGGTCCGCCCCGCTTCGTCCACCTCCACGATGCGCGTCACCACCCACTCCCCCCTGGTCAGTTCGCGTGACTCTTTGAGGTCCGCGTCGTAGAGATAGAGGTGCCGGAACCCGCTGCGCTCGCTCGACCACAGCAGCTCGCCAGTGTCGAGGAAGTGGAAGTCGCCGAGGTTGAGCCAGGGCTCGCCGCGCTCCGCGAGTGTGCGCAGGACGGTCCCCGTGTTCGGGTCGAACAGGTGCAGGCGAAGCTCCGTCTGGGCGCGGTTCAGCACCATTCCCGCCAGGACGCCGTCCGGACGCCACACCACCCGCGGCAGGTAGATGTCTTCCTCGTCGCCAAGGTCCATCCAGACCGGCTTCCCGCCCTCCGCCGGTACGACCCCCAGCCGCACGCGCGCGTTCGGCGCTCCCGCGAAGGGGTAGCGATGGTGTTCCGTGTCGAGCGCGTCCCGCCCCTGGTGGACGATGGGGTAGTCGGGGATGTGCCGTGCGTCGACCTCGACGAAGGCGATGCGCGAGCCGTCCGGCGACCACCAGAACCCATCGGTCTGCCCGAATTCTTCCTGCGCGATGAAGTCTGCGAGCCCGTTCGTGAACCCGTCCTCCGCGCCGCTCGTGAGCTGCCGCGCTTCCCCGCCCCCGGACGGCATCGCGAACAGTTCCCCCTCCCGCACGAACGCGAGTTGCGCGCCGTCGCTGGTCAGCCGCGGCGTGATCGCCCCCTCCGCCCCTTCGATCGCGACCGGCTCGGTGTCGCCCACGATCAGTCGCGGCCCCTCGCCACCCGGCAGCAGGATCGTGCGTTCCGGCGCCTTCGTGGCGAAGCGGTAGTCGGTCACGCCGACGTCGCGCAGCCGCGCTCGTTCGCGGCGCAGCTCTTCCTCCCGCGAGATGGGCC
>VXRS01000312.1:0-1357 GCA_009838385.1 Dehalococcoidia bacterium
TCATCCTCCGCCACGTCCAGGTGGATGATGATGCGGCCGTGGTCGTCGTGCTCGGTCACGTGCACCTCGTCCGGCTCGTCGACCAGCGACTTGGCGATGTACTCGATCAGGTTCGACATCATCGAGGCCATGGTTAGCTCTCCGTACCTTCGCCGGCGAGTGCGGGCTCGGCTTCGCCTTCGCTCGCCTCGGCCGGGGCCTCGTCCGCGGCTTCGGTCTCGCTCTCGGCAGCGGCTTCTTCTGTGGCCTCGGCCTCGGCCGGCGTGTCCGCTTCGGCCTCCGCCTCCGCGGCTGTCGGAGCGTCCGCGACCGCAGCGCCGTTCAGGATGCCCGCCCGTCGCAGAATCTTCTCCGCCGCCTCCGAGGGCTGCGCCCCCTTCGAGAGCCAGTGGCGAGCCCGGTCGGCGTCCAGGTTCGACGTGGGAGGCGTGGCATGCGGGTCGTACGCGCCCAGCGACTCGAGGAACCTGCCGTCCCGCGGAAACCGCTGATCGGCCACCACCACGCGGTAGTACGCCTGGCCCCTCTTCCCTACACGTCGCAACCGGATACGTAGCACTCGCCGTTCCCTCTCGTTTCGCTGTCCGGGATGCTAACCCAGCTCCCCGCTACGCGCCCGCTATTGCAGCCCCGGGATCGCCGGCATCTTGCCCGTGCTGATCTGACGCGCCAGCTTGCGAGCCTCGAAGAACTGCTTCAGCAGACGGTTCACGTCCGCCGGCATCGTCCCGCTCCCCGCCGCGATCCGCCGCCGCCGCTTCCCGTCGATGCGGTCCGGGTGGCGACGCTCCCACGGCGTCATCGAGAGCACGATCGCCTCCGCGTGCCCGAAGTACGACTCGTCGAGCGAGTCCACGTTCAGCTGCGACTTGATCGAGTTGAACCCCGGCAGCATCTGCACCAGCTGCCCGATCGGCCCCATCTCCCGCACCTGCTTCAGCTGGTCGATGAAGTCCTGCAGGTCGAACGACCCCTTGCGCATCTTCTCGTTGAAGCGCTCGGTGTCCTCCTCCCCCATCGTCTCCTTCGCCCGGTCGATCAGGCTGAGCATGTCGCCCATGCCGAGGATGCGCCCCGCCAGCCGGTCCGGGTGGAACGGTTCGAGCGCGTCCGTGCGCTCCCCCACGCCGATGAACTTGACCGGCACCCCCAGCACCGAGCGGATGCTGAGCGCCGCCCCGCCCCTCGCGTCCCCGTCGAGCTTGGTCAGGACCACGCCCGTGATCTCGACCTGCTCGTGGAACTCCTTCGCCGCCGTCACCGCGTCCTGTCCCGCCATCGCGTCCGCTACGAACAGCACCTCGGCCGGGTCGAGCTGCTTCCGGAGGTCCGCGACCTCCGCCATCATCGTCTCGTC
>VXRS01000312.1:1457-2634 GCA_009838385.1 Dehalococcoidia bacterium
CTAGAGGCCGCGCTCCACGAGCATCGCGCTCAGGTCGCTCAGGCGGCAGGCGTAGCCCCACTCGTTGTCGTACCAGGCCGCCACCTTCACGAGGTTCCCGCCGACCACGTTCGTCGACCGCCCGTCGACGACGCTCGACCGCTCGTCGCCCTTCAGGTCCATCGAAACGACCGGGTCGTCCGTGATGCCGAGGATGCCCTTCATCTGCTCGCCCGCCGTCTCCGCGACGATCGCGTTCACCTCTTCCTTTGAGGTCTCCTTCTCCGTCAGGGCCACGATCTCGACGATCGAGACGGTCGGCGTCGGCACGCGGTAGGCGAGCCCGTCGAGCTTGCCCTCGACCTCCGGAATCACCAGGCGCAGCGCCCGCGCCGCCCCGGTGGAGGTCGGCACGATGTTGAGCGGCCCCGAGCGCATCTCGCGCGGGTCGCCCCCGCCCGCCTGGTCGAGGATCTTCTGCGAGCTCGTGTAGCTGTGGACCGTCGTCATCTGGCCCTTCACGAGCCCGAAGTTATCGACCAGCACCTTCACCACCGGCGCCAGACCGTTCGTCGTGCAGCTCGCGTTCGAGATGACGTGGTGCGCCGAGGGGTCGTAGCGCTCGTCGTTCACGCCCAGCACCACCGTCAGGTCCTCGTTCCGCGCAGGCGCGCTGATCACGACCTTCTTCACGCTGTCCCGCCGGTGGGCCGCCGCCTTGGTCGCGTCTGTGAAGAAGCCGGTGGACTCGATCACGATCTCGACGCCCGCCGAACCCCACGGAATCTGCCCCGGATCGCGTTCGCTGAAGACCCTCACCAGCCGTCCGTCCACGGCGATGCCGTCGTCGGTCGCCCGCACGTCCCGGTCCCAGGGACCGTAGTTGCTGTCGTACTTCAGCAGGTTCGCGTTCGTCTCGACGTCCACCAGGTCGTTGATCGCGACCACCTGGAGCGTGTCGCCGTGACGCTCGCTGATCGCCTTGAAGACCTGCCTGCCGATCCGTCCGAAGCCGTTGATTCCAATCTTGGTCGCCACCGTGTACCCCGTTGTGTTGTGAGTAGGTGCGTGAAGCCTAGCCCCCGTTCGGCGCAGGCGATAGCCCGACCGCCCCCAGCCCCCACAGGAGCACTCTGGCGGCCTCAGCCGGCGCCGCCAGCTCCCCGCCACCGTCCCCTTCCGCCCGCGGCGACCACCC
>VXRS01000183.1 GCA_009838385.1 Dehalococcoidia bacterium
CGTCGCTACCCCGCCCCCGACTCCGCGGGCGGGGTTGCAGGCTCATTCGGGTGTGAAGGAATCCGCCGCAGCTTCGGACTCCATGCCAGCGCGAGGGCCACGACCCCGACAAGCACGGTTCCGGAGAACACTATCCAGCCGTCGTCCTTCAATAGGGCCTGTCCCGCACGGGTGACGAGCGGCGTCAGCAGTCCCATTCCCGCCGACAGCGCAACGAAGATGCCCATCACCCGCCCCATGACCGCAATAGGGGTGTGCGACTGCACAAGGGTCAGAAACAGGAGCCCACGCACGCCAAGAGCCAGGCCATACAGACCCATTAGCAAGCCCGTCAACCCGTAGGTGGAGGAAAACCACGCGCCAACCGCAGCGAGAGCACACGCGATGGTGAGGATCCCGTACAGGGTTCCTGCGCGGGGCAAGCGGCGAACGAAAGCGAGGGCGATCGTACTCACGATCGCCCCTACCCCCAGGAAGAGGCTGAGCACTGCCCACTGCTGCAGGGTAATGTCGAGTCTCTCCTCTGCCGCCCCAAAATGGAGGGCCGCCCACGGTCCTATGAGCATCGCCGTAAGCAGGAGCACGAACAGAAGCCGCAGTTCGACCGTCCGCCAGAGGAAGCGGAAGCCATCCATGATGCCTCCGCTAGCCTCGACCATCGGCGAATGCGCGCTGGCCGGGTCATTTCCGTTTTGCTCGGGTCCTCGAGGTGACAGGCGCAAGGGGATCAGGAACAGCGCACCGAGAGCCGAAACCGCCGCGAGGATCACGAACGCGACTTCGATCGGCAACCCTCGGCTGAGCCCCAGGGTCAAGGGAATCAGCGCCATCGCTCCGAGTCCCACGCCCAACGTGTCCAAAGTATTGGCGTTCAGGATCCGCTCCTTCGGAACGACGGCGGGAATCAACGCGAGCCGCACTGGCCGACCAAACACCGCTGCCGCTGCTCCCAGGCTCACCAGCAAGAGAGTCAGTCCAAACGACAGCAGACCCCCTGCGGCCAGGATGACCATCAGTAGCAGCATCAGGGCGACCGCCACGTGGCTTCCTATCAGCAACAGGCGCCGGTCACGGCGGTCCGCAAGCCCCCCTGCGAACAGCCCCAGCAGCAGGACCGGCAAGGCTCCCATCAGCTCGATCACACCACGGTTGTAGTCGCGGTCCAGTGCCTCGATGAACAGCCAGATGATGAGGAAGCCCTGTGTGGTTGCCACCGCTCCCGCGCACACGTTCGCCGCCCACAGCCACCGGTAGTTGCGGTACCGGAACGACGCGAAAGGCTGCAGCCTGCGCGGTCGCTCGCCCTCCGGCTGCCCTTCGGTGCTCGTCATGCCGCTCCGCCCGGCCTGCACGCCGGTCGCGCGACTCTAGCCGAAGGCGTAGACCGCCGTCGCGTAGTACGTCAGTCCGGCGAGCGCGGTGAGAAGGTGGAAGAGTTCGTGGTAACCAAACACTCCTGGAAACGGATCCGGTCGGCGGCGCGCGTGAACCACTCCCCCGAGTGAGTACAGGACCCCGCCAGCGAACAACAGCGTCAGCACGGTCGAGGAGGCCGCCGAGGCGAACGGCGCGATCGCGACCAGCCCGATCCATCCCAGTCCCAGATACAACGCCAGGTTGAGCCACCGGGGTGGCGTCGGGTGGACCGCTTTCGAGGCGATCCCCACGGCCGCCAACCCCCACACGAGCGAGAGGATGAGAGTGCTCCAGCCGTTTTCCAGTAGCACCAGGCAGAACGGCGTGTACGTCCCCGCGATGAGCACGAAGATCATGGAGCGGTCAATCCGCTGCAGAACCGCCTGTCCTCGTTCCATCAGGTGATAGACGCTGCTTGTCGAGAAGAGCAGTAGCAACGACACGCCGAAGATCGCTCCGCCCACGTATTCCCTGGCGCTGTCGGCGATGAGGACGAGTACCAGCAGCGCAGCCGGAGAGACCAGCGCCATCAGCAGATGGAACTGACCGCGAAGCGCAGGGCGTGCCTCAACCATCACCCTTCCAACGTAGCTGCCGGCGGACTAACCCCGGGGAAAGACGCCATCGCTATCCCAGGCGGTACGATCCCGGCGATGAACGTCGCCATCAGAAGGTCGCATGCCGCCTGATAAGGCCGAGCGCCCCCGCGACGAACTCGGGCGCCCCCTCCCCGCGGGCTCACCCAATCGCCTCGCCGTCGACGACCTTGACGGCCTTTCTGCCGCCGAGGCCAATGGCATCGCGCTCGCGCACTTCGACGCTGGCCGCTACTTCCTCGCCCACGAGGCCTGGGAGGCGGCCTGGCTCGAGAGCAAAGGCACGGCCAGCGAGGCCCTGTTCAAAGGACTCGCCCAGCTCGGAGCTGGCTACACCCATGCCGCCCGCGGGAACGCTCACGGCATGCGCGTTCTTCTGGAGCGCGCCCTGGACGCCATCCGTGCAGCGCCCGGTCCTGCCTGGGGCATCGACCTCCCCGCGCTTGGCTCGCTGGTCGAGCGTGACCTCGATCGCGTGCGGAACCTCCCGGAGGGCGCACCCCTGCCGCCACCAGAGCCCTGGCCGCTACCCCGAGCCTGACTCCGCCGGCGCGGCCACTGCCTCCTCCGGGTGCGAGTGCATCCGCCGCAACCCCGGGTTCGTCAGCAGGAAGAACGCCC
>VXRS01000176.1 GCA_009838385.1 Dehalococcoidia bacterium
CGGCCCCTTTCCCGGCGGAACCGCCCGCGCCCGCTAGAATGGAGCCATCACGAACGGAGCACGCCCATGTTCATCGCGATGAACCACTTCAACGTCAACCCCGATCGCGGCAACGACTTCGAGGAAGTCTGGAAGGGCCGCGAGAGCTACCTGAAAGATCTCGACGGGTTCATACAGTTCTCCCTGCTCAAGGGCGACGACCCCGGCGACTACATCTCCCACACCATCTGGGAGTCGCGCCAGGACTTCCTCAACTGGGCCCAGTCCGAACACTTCCGCCGCGCCCACGAGCAGTCCGGCCCTGCCAAGGGCGTGCTCGAAGGCCACCCCCAGGCCAAGTTCTACGAGGCCGTGATCGTCGAGCAGGGAGCGGGCGCCGCTGTCTCCTGAGTCGCGGGACGACAACCCGCTCCTCCCCGAGCACTTCCGCCGGGTCGACGAGTCCGACGACGCCCACTTCTACGTTCAGCCGCGCCTCGTCAACCACATCGACGACGCGGCCATCGCCGCCCTCGGCGACTTCTACCGCGAGACCTTCCCCGAGGGCGGCCACCTCCTCGACCTCATGTCGAGCTGGGTCTCCCACCTCCCCACCGACGTGAGCCTTGGCGGCGTCACCGGCCTCGGTCTGAACAGGGTCGAGCTGGAGAACAACCCCGTCCTCACTCGCCGCACCATCCACGACCTCAACCAGGACCCCACGCTGCCCTACGACACCGACGAGTTCGACGGCGCCGTTGTCAGCGTCTCTGTGCAGTACCTCACCCGCCCCATTGAGGTCTTTGCGGAGGTCGGGCGCGTCCTCAAGCCGGGCGCGCCCTTTGCCATCACGTTCTCGAACCGCATGTTCCCGACGAAGGCCGTCCGCATCTGGCAACTCTTCGGCGACGAGCAGCGCGCGAACCTCGTGGCCCTCTACTTCGAGCTCTCGAAAGCGTTCGCCAGGGCCCGTGCCTTCGACCTCAGCCCCAACCCCGGCCGCTCCGACCCCGTCTACGCCGTCGTCGCCGAGGCGCTCGACCCCGCCGCGTCCGATGAGACCGCCATCACGTGAAGGTCCTCGGGCGGTAGCTCCAGCGTCCACGACTTCTGCCCCGCAACCCCCAGCACCTCGTACGGCCGCGCCGCAATCTCGACCTCGACCGTCTCTCCCAGCGCCGACTCGAACCGCAGCGTGTGAGTCGCGCCGTACGCCAGTTCTTCGCGAATCGTTCCGCGCAGGAGGTTCGGCTGACCGGGGTCGTCCGCGTCCAGCCGCCGCAGGTTGACTCGCTCCGCCCGGATGGCGATGTCGACCGCCTCCCCCTGCCCTGGCCGCCACCCGTTCGGTGTGGGCGCCCGCAGGCTTGCTCCGCCCGCCTCGACCGTCAGGATGCCGTCCCGGGCCGCCGCCACCCGACCCCGCAGGATGTTCGCCACCCCCGTCAGCTCCGCCACCCGCCGGTTCGCCGGCGCCCGGAAGACCCGCTCGCGACCATCGAACTGCAGCAGCCGGCCCGCATCGAACACCGCCAGCCGATCGGCCACCAGGTGCGCTTCCCGCAGGTCGTGGGTCACGAAGATGACGCTCAGATCGAGCTCGCTCCGCAGCCGGATCAGCTCGCGTCGCAGTTCCACCCGCAACGACTCGTCGAGCGCACTGAACGGCTCGTCGAGCAGCAGCAGGCTCGCCTCGCGCGCGAGGGCGCGTGCAAGCGCCGCGCGCTGCTGCTGCCCCCCGCTCAGCGACCGTGGCTTGCGGTCGCGGAACTCGCCCAGGTGCATCAGGTCGAGCACTTCCGCGAGACGCCGCTCCCTCCCCTCCCCCGTCATCCCGAACCCGATGTTTTCCGCCACGGTCATGTGCGGAAACAGCGCGAGGTCCTGCACGACGTACCCGATCCGTCGTGTTTGCGGCGGCAGGTTCAGCCCTGTGCCCGAGTCGAACACCGCCTCCCCGCCGATGGCGATGCGCCCCTCGTCCGGTTGCAGCAGTCCCGCGATGAGCTGCAGCGTCAGGCTTTTCCCCGCCCCCGAGTGCCCGAACAGCACGACGATCTCGTTCCCCGCCTCGAAGCGCGCGTCGTAGGAGAAGTCCCCAAGCTGCGTCCGTGCCGCGAATGCGAGCGTCATGGCGTCCCCCGCCCCCGCGTCGAGAGCAGCCAGAAGGCCGCGAGCGCCACCAGCGCCACCGCCAGCAGCAGGATCGCGAGCGCGACCGCCGCCGTCAGGCCGTCGGCCCGCTCGAACGCGCTCAGAATGGCGAGCGGCATCGTCTGCGTCTCGCCCTGCAAGTTCCCGGCGAAGATGAGCGTCGCGCCCAGCTCTCCGAGAGCTCGCGCCCAGCACAGCGCCGCTCCCGCCGCCAGCGACGGCCAGCTCAAGGGCAGCACGATCCGCGCGAAGGCCCGCAATCGCGACGCCCCCAGCGTATGCGCGACCCGCTCGTACTGCGCGTCGACGCCCGCGAATCCGGCCCGCGCCGCGCGCACGTAGAACGGCGCCCCCACGAACAGCTGCGCCATGATCACGGCCACCGTGCTGAATCCCAGCGTCAGCCCGAACCAATCGTCGAGCGGCGCCCCCAGCAGGCCTTTCCGCCCGAACGCGGTCAGCAGCGCCACGCCCGCGATCGTCGGCGGGAGCACGA
>VXRS01000004.1 GCA_009838385.1 Dehalococcoidia bacterium
CGCGAGATCGCCGAGCGCAACGCCCGCTTCGTGCGCGAGCGCATGTGGTCGAACGGCGCCCTCCTGCATACCTGCAAGGATGGCGTCGCCCGCATCGAGGGGATGCTGGAGGACTACGCCTACTACGGCCTCGGCCTCATCGAGCTCTACCAGCTCACGGGCGACCGCGAGCACCTCGACTGGGCGAACGAGCTCCTCGACGTGATCGTCGCCCGTTTCCACGACGATGAGGGCGGCGCCTTCTTCGAGACGGCTGAGGGCGCAGAGGAGCTGCTCTTCCGCCAGAAGCCCCGTTTCGACCAGGCCACCCCCAGCGCCGGCGCCTCCACCGCCCAGCTCGCGCTCATGCTGCAGCGCTACGGACTCCGCACCGACGGTGAAGCCATCGCCCGCGAGGTTGTCGCCGGTGTCCAGGGGCTCATTCTCAACGCCGCTACCGGCTTCGGCGCGACCCTCCAGGTCATCGACCTGCTCGCGTCCCCGTCGCGCGAGCTCGCCATCGTCGGCGCGCCGGAGGCGCGCGCGCCGCTCGAGCGCGTCGCTGCCGGTCGCTTCCTCCCCGGCCTCGCGCTCGCGCCCGCGGCCGAACCCAACGGCATCCCCTTGCTCGAAGGCCGCGAATCCTCCGAGGGGGGCGCTACTGCCTGGCTCTGCGAGAACATGGCCTGTCAGCTACCAGCCGGGTCTCCAGACGAGCTGGCCCGCCAGCTCACCGAGACCTTCCCCGCCATCCCCGACCAGCCACCGGAGGCATCCCCATGACCGCTCCTTCCCCCGTCCTAGAAGTCACCGACGAGACCTTCGCCGAAGCTGTCATCGAGGAATCGAAGAACCGACCTGTTGTCGTCGACTTCTGGGCTGATTGGTGCGGTCCCTGCCGCGTCCTCAGCCCGATCATCGAGAGCGTTGCCGCCGAGTTCGGCGAGGACGTCCTTCTCGCCAAGCTGGATACCGACCGCAATCCCCTCACGTCGACCGCTCATGGCATCCAGGCCATCCCTTCCGTTAAGGCGTTCGTCGATGGCGAGGTCGCCAGCGAGTTCGCAGGCGCCCTCCCCGAGGAGCACGTCCGCGCCTTCTTCGCCCAGCTCGTGACCTCGCCCGCCGAGATGGCCGCCGCCGAGGCCGAGGAGCTCGCCGCCTCCGGCGACCTCGCCGCCGCCGAGGCGCGGTACCGCGAGATGCTGGAAGAGGATGACGAGAATGCCGACGCCCTCACCGGCCTCGCCGCCATCCTCCTCGAGCGTGACGACCGCGAGGGGGCCGAGGAACTGCTCGAGCGCGCCGGCAACGACCGTCGCGCCAAGGCCCTCCGCCACCACATCTTTCTCGCCGAGTTCTCCAGCAAGAACGATCCCGCCGAGCTGGAGCAGGAAGCCCGCCTCGATCCCGAGGATCCCCGCGCCCGCTATCGCTGGGGCGTCATGCTCGCCGCCTTCGGGCGCTACGAAGAAGCCCTCGACGAGCTGCTCGAGTCCGTACGCCTCGACAAGACCTTTGCCGGGGATGCCGCCCGCAAGGCCGTGCTCGCGGTCTTCGACATCCTCGGTCTGGAGAGCACGCTCGTGCGTGAATACCAGCGCCGCCTCACCCAGCTCCTCTTCTGAACCCCTCCCCGGAGCCACGCCAAATCCGTGTAATGCCATGCTGAAGGCTGGTTTATTGACGGCTCGCGTAGGAAGATGGGCGTTCGAAAATGGATGGAGAACCCCGAAATTATGATCATCCACATGGTCGAGGGCGCCTCGGATGAGCAGACCGAGCGGGTAATTGACCGCGTCGTCAGCGACTACGGTCTCCAGTGCCAGACCATGGTTGGCGCCGGAAGCATGGTCATCGGCGTCAAGGGCATGGCCGGCATCATCGATGAGGGTCGGATTACCGAGCTTCCCGGCGTCGATCGCGTCATCCGCATCACCGAGAAGTACAAGGACGCCAGCCGCAACTTCCACCACGAAGACACCATCGTCGACGTAAACGGCACGCTGGTCGGCGGCGGCAACCTCACAATCTTCGGTGGCCCCTGCGCCATCGAGACCGAGGACCAGGCGGTCGATTCCGCCATCATGTCCCGCGACGCCGGGGTCGACGTCCTTCGCGCCTTCGTCGACAAGTCCCGCACCAGCCCTTACGACTACCGCGGCCTCGAAATCGCCCGTGGCCTCGACATCGTCAAGTCGATGAAGGCGGCGACGGGCCTCCCCGTCGTCTGCGAGCTTATTGACCTGCGCCACCTCGATGCATTCCTTGAGGCTGGTATCGACGTCATCCAGATCGGGGCCCGCAGCTCCCAGTACTCACCCCTCCTCGAAGAGCTCTCCCGCATCCGCACCCCGGTTGTCCTCAAGCACGGCTTCGGCAACGACCTCAACGAGTGGCTCTGCGCCGCCGCCTACATCATGTCCGGCCTCGACCGGGCCGGGAACCACACCGGCGCCGGCAACCCCAACGTCATCCTCTGCTATCGGGGCATCAGGTCGTTCGAGTCCGAGACCCGTTTCTCCGCCGACATCTCGATGATCCCGGTCGTGCGGAGCAAGTCGCACCTGCCCCTCATCGCCGACCCCTCCCACAGCTCCGGCGACCGCGCTCTTGTCGAGCGTGTCTCCTACGGTTTCGTGGCAGC
>VXRS01000112.1 GCA_009838385.1 Dehalococcoidia bacterium
GTCCCCCTTCCGCCCCCGCGTGCACGACAAAGGCGTCCGGTGCCCCCGCATCCCCCAGGGGTAGCTCCTGCCGCTTCATCTCGATGATGACGCGCTCCAGCCCCGTGGCGAACCCGCTCGCCGGGGTCGGCTTCCCGCCGATGGTCTCGATCAGCCCGTCGTAGCGTCCGCCTGCCCCGATCGAGCTCTGCTGGCGTCCGTCGCCCTTCGGGACGATCTCCCAGACCGTGCGGTTGTAGTAGTCGAGCCCGCGCACCAGCAGCGGGTCAACGACGAAGGGCACCCCCGCTGCCGTTAGGCCGTCCTTCACGCCCTCGAAGTGCTCCGCCGCCTCCGGGCTCAGGTCGTCGATCATCGTCGGGGCGCCCTCGCGCAGCTCCTGGTCGCGCGGGTCGTTACTGTCCAGCAGCCGCAGCGGGTTCCGGTCGAGGCGCCGCTGGCTGTCCTCGGAGAGCTGGTCGCGCAGGGGCAGGTAGTAGGCCCGCAGCCGGTCCAGGTAGGCGCGCCGCGCCTCCAGGTCGTCGATGCTCCCCAGCCGTATCTCCAGGTCTTGCAGCCCGAGCTGCTCGTAGAATCGCCAGTGCAGCTCGATCAGCTCCGCATCGACCAGGGCCGTGCCCGAGCCCAGAACCTCGCAGTCGAACTGGTTGAACTGGCGCAGCCTGCCCAGCTGCGGGCGGTTGTAGCGAAACATGCGCGCGATCGTGAACAGGCGGACGGGCTGCGGCCGGCTCGCCAGACCGTGCTCGAGGTACGCCCGGCAGATCGCCGGCGTCGCCTCCGGGATGAGCGAGAGCGCCTCGCCCCCCTGGTCCTGGAAGCTGTACATCTCCTTCTCGACGATGTCCGTCGTGTCGCCCGTGCCCTTCTCGAACAGGGCGGCGTCCTCGAAGGTGGGCGTGTCGAGACGCTCGTAGCCGAACAGCCGCGTCACCTCGTCGGCGGCGTCGTGAATCGCGCGCCAGTACGGCTGCTCCTCGGGGAGGATGTCCTCGGTGCCTCGCGGCGTCTGGAAGCGTCCGCTCATGCCCGTCCCGTCAGTTCTGATGGGGTTGCCTGCTAAGATACTGGCAGAAACGGGGCAACGAGAAAGCGTGTGAGCGTCCTGGAGCGTTCTCCGGAATCCCCGGCCGTCGCCGACCTGCTTGAGCGTGTCCGCACCTACCTCCCCGAGGACCGCATCGAGCTAATCGCCGACGCATACGAGTTCGCCGAGTCCAGCCACGACGGCCAGATGCGCCGCACCGGCGATCCCTACATCTCCCACCCGCTCGAAGTCACCAAGCTCGTTGCCGGCCTCGAGCTTGACCAGCCCTCCCTCATCGCCGCCCTCCTCCACGACGTGCAGGAGGACTGCGATGTCCCCAACGAGGAGATCGCCGAGCGCTTCGGCAAGGAAGCCGCCGAGCTCGTCGAGGGACTGACCAAGCTCGGCAGCCTCCCCCTGCGAGTCACCGAAGAAGAGGGGGGCGGCGTCCAGGCCCAGAACCTCCGCAAGATGCTGCTGGCCATGGCCGCTGACGTCCGCGTCGTGCTCATCAAGCTCTGCGACCGCCTCCACAACATGCGCACGCTCTATGCCCTCTCCGATGACAAGCAGCGCCGCATCGCGCGCGAAACGATGGAGATATTCGCACCCCTCGCGACGCGCCTCGGCATCTGGCAGATCAAGTGGGAGCTCGAAGACCTTGCTTTCCGCTACCTCGAGCCCGAGCGCTACCAGGAGATCGCGACCCGCCTCGATGCCACCCGCCTCGCCCGCGAGCGCTACATCGAGGACGTCGCCGCCGGGCTCCGCGTCCAGCTCGACGACGCCCGCATCGAGGCCGAGGTTACGGGCCGGGCCAAGCACATCTACTCCATCCACCAGAAGGCCCGCCGCTACGGCCGCGAGGCCAAGTCGTTCGACCAGATTTACGACCTCCTCGCCCTCCGCATCCTCGTGAAGGACGTAGCCGGCTGCTATGCCGCCCTCGGCGTCGTGCACGCCACCTGGCGCCCCCTCCCCGGCCAGTTCGACGACTACATCGCCAGCCCCAAGGCGAGCATGTATCAGTCCCTGCACACCACGGTGATCGGCCCCGGCGCCCGGCCCCTGGAGGTGCAGATCCGCACCTATGACATGCACCGCGTGGCTGAGTATGGCGTCGCCGCCCACTGGCGTTACAAGGGATCCAGCGACCGCTCCGCCCAGGATGAGGAACGCATCGCCTGGCTGCGCCAGCTTCTCGAATGGCAGCGCGAGCTCTCCGGCGCCGAGGAGTTCGTCGAGAGCGTCAAGACCGACGTGTTCGACGACCAGGTGTTCGTGCTCTCCCCCAGGGGCGACGTGCTCGACCTCCCCACCGGGGCCACCCCCCTCGACTTCGCCTACCGCATCCACACCGACCTCGGCCACCAGACCATCGGGGCCAAGGTCAACGGCAAGATGACGGCGCTCAACTCCCCCCTTCAGAACGGCGACGTCGTCGAGATCATGCGCAGCCGTTCCCGCAGCGGCCCCTCGCGAGACTGGCTCAGCGAGAACCTCGGCTATCTCCAGACCACCACCGGCCGCCAGAAGGTGCGCCAGTGGTTCCGCAAGCAGCGCCGCGCCGAGAGCATCGAACG
>VXRS01000270.1 GCA_009838385.1 Dehalococcoidia bacterium
GCTCACCGCCCTCCTCGCCCGCCTCGACCCCGCCAGGGGGTAGACGCCGCGCTATCCCAGGTGCACCACCTGCAGTGCTGGCTCGGTCGCCGCGAGCGCTTCCGCCACGAGCCGCCGGTGGCAGTGTTCCGGCGACGCCTCGCTGCACAGGAAGCAGGGATTGCGCCGCAACAGCGCCCGGTCGAACGACCCGAAGGCGCCGCGCTCGTCCATGAGCTGCCGGAAGTCCCGCTCGTACACCTCCCACGAGCCGCTCTGCTTCTTGAAGGCGTCGAACAGGTCCTGCGTCGGCGCGAGCTGGGGCAGGTGCACGTACTCGATGCCCGCAAGCTCCCGCGCGAACCACGCAAGATCGTCCCTCTTCGCGAACCCGGCGAGCTGCGAGCGGTTGTGCAGGCGGATGTCGACCAGGGTCTCCACGCCCGCCCCCGT
Source organism: Dehalococcoidia bacterium (assembly GCA_009838385.1). Next base: position 433 of record VXRS01000270.1, read on the forward strand.
CAGCAGTGCGAAGAACTCCTCCGCCGTCTTCCGCGTGAACCCGATCGTGTAGATGGCGCTCACGGTCGACCCCGCCCAGCGACCTCCGTGAACGCGTCCAGCATCAGGATCAGGCACTTCACGCTCCCTCCCGCCTTGATGAACTCGTCCATGGGCGTTTCCGCCACGGCGAATCCATGGGCCCGGAGGGCGCGCACCGTCTCTGAGCATCCCGCGTTGAGCACGACCGTCTCCCCCGCGAGCACGGCATTGCAGGCGAAGCGGGCCGCATCATGCTCGCTCACGGCGATCAGCGTCGCGAAGTGCTCCGACAGCGTCTCCCGCGACTCCCCGGTGAAGGCAGGTGGATAGAAGAGCGCCCGCCCCCCACCGAGCGGGGCGAGGCACGTATCGAGGTGGTAGAAGCGAGGGTCGGTCAGTTCCAGGCGCACCGTGTCGCGCCCGAGCAGGTCATCGATGTGGTCGAGTGCCCGGAACTCGGTGCGGAAGCGGTACCCCGCGAACACGGCGCCGTCCGCCGGCAGCACGTCCCCCTCCCCCTCCCAGTAGTGTGGCTCGTGGACTGTCTCGATGCGGTAGCCGTGCGCCTCGAACCAGTCCGTGAAGCGCCCTTCCTCCAGCTGTCGTTCGGGGAAGCGGAAGTTCGCGGGGATGAAGCGCTCCCCCACGACGACGCCCGCGTTCGCTGTGAACGTCATGTCCGGCGTGTCCACCCCCTGCTCCACCAGCTCCACTCCCACACCCAGCGCCGTGAGCGTCTCCCGCAGCCCTCGCCACTGCGCGTTGGCGCGCTCAGTCTGTACGGCGTTGGCGCGGCGCATCCACGGGTTGATCTCGTAGTCGATGCGGTAGTGAACGGGTTCGCACATCAAGACCCTGCGCGTCACGCCGCCAAGTGTAGGTCAGCGTGCCGGACTCGTTACCCGCGTATCATCCCCCGCCGATGGAGACACACAGATGAAGCTTCCCTGGCGGCTCAAGTTCGGCCTCTTCATGGCCCCCTACCACCCCGTGCGCGACAACATGAGCCTCACCATCCGGCGCGATGTCCGCACCATCCAGTGGCTCGATGAGCTGGGCTACGACGAGGTCTTCATCGGCGAGCACCATTCCGGCGGCTGGGAACCCATCTCCAGCCCCGAGGTCTTCATCGCCCACGTCGCCCAGGAGACCGAGTCCATCAAGCTCGGCACCGGCGTCCTCTCCGTCGGCTACCACAACCCCTACATGATCGCCGAGCGCATCCTCCTCCTCGACCACCTCACCCGCGGCCGCGTGATGCTCGGCCTCGGACCCGGCGCCACCGCCCCGGACACCGCCCAGATGGGCCTGCACGCCACCCAGATGCGCCCCCGCCTCGACGAGGGTCTGGGCATCATCCTTCGCCTCCTCAACGGCGAGGAGGTCACGCACGAGAGCCCCGGTTGGTTCAGCCTCAAGAACGCCTCATGCCAGCTCCAGCCCTACCACGAGGAGGGCATCCCCGTCTTTGTCACGGGGACCTCCTCGCCCGGCAGCGCCCGCGTCGCCGGCAAGCACGGCGTCGGCATCCTCTCCGGCGCTTCGTTCAAGCCCATCGGCCCCGGCCTCAAGAGCATCTGGGACACCGCTTCGGACGCGGCCGCCGAGCACGGCCACACGCTCGACCGCCGCGACTACCGCGTTATGACCCGCATCTACGTCGCCGAGAGCCGCGAGCAGGCCTGCCGCGACATCTCCGCGGGTCTCCACGAGTTCGACTTCGAGTACTTCAGCGGCACCCTCGGACGTCCGGCGCCGTCCTACGAGGGTCCCCCCGAGGACTACGCCGACTGGTGCGTCGACAACGGCGGCGCCCTCTTCGGCACGCCCGAGGAAGTCACTGCCGGGCTGGAGCGCATCTGGGAGTCGAGCGGCGAGGGCTTCGGCGGCATCCTTCTGATGGGGAACGAGTTCGCCCCGCCCGACCGCATGCGCAACCACTACGAGCTGCTCGCCCGCTACGTCATGCCCCACTTCAACGGTGCGATCGATCGGCCCAGCCGCTCCCACGCGCGCGCTGTCGCCGAGCGCGTGGTCAACAACCAGGGCGAGGCCGACGCCATCGCCGAGGCCATCCGCGCCGCCGGCGGCGAGGTTCCCGACGTCATCCTCGGCGCCCCCATCAAGAAGTAGCGTCCGGCGGGATGGCCCC
>VXRS01000229.1 GCA_009838385.1 Dehalococcoidia bacterium
CGGGTCCGCCGTCTCGCGCGTGCGGCGCAGCGGCGAGACGACGAGGCGGGAAGGCGTCAGCTTGCGCAGGGCCCGAGCCGTGATCGCTGCCTGCTCGTGGCCGAGCGGGGCCAGCCCCGGGTCGAGGTCGTCGAGTCCGGCCGCGGCCAGTCCGTGACGGATCAGGTAGAGCGTCATGGCGCGCTCAGGACTCGTCGCTGAAGAACAGCTTCTCGACCTCGTCGGAAAGCGGCACGTTCATCAGCCGGGCGCGCTGCAGCGCCTCCCAGTAGTAGCGGTAGGTCGCGCGGTCGTGGAGGTCGCCCTCGTGCTGGATCGGACCCCAGTCCGCCTCGTAGGCCTTCAGCATGATCGCCTCGCCCAGGGCGACCTCGGGCGCCTCGGGCGCCATCGCCCGCGTGATCGGCTCGATCTGGGCCGGGTAGATGGACCACTGCCGCATGAACCCGAACTCCTCGCGGGCGCGCCGCGCGTCGCCGTAGATGACGTCCTGGTCGCGCAGCTCGAGCGTGACGTTGTGCGCGGGCACCACCCCGTGCGCCAGCGCCGCTGCCACGACGTTGCCCTTCGCTCGCCGGATGAGCTGGTGGTCGAACTGCCCTGGCGAGCGCATCGCCGACGCCGGAATCGTGCCGTGATGCGCCGAGACGAAGTCCATCAGCCCGAAGTCGAGCACCTGCACGTTCGGCAGCGCCGCCAGCTCCCAGGCGTCGTGCAGGGCCCCGTGCGTCTCCACGAGGATGTGGATGGGAATCTCCCGGTCCACGCCCGCTTGCTGCGTGCGCTCCCGGATGTACTCGATCATCTCCGCGCCCTGGCTCGCCTCGGTGCACTTGGGGATCGTCAGGTATGCCACCTTGTCGGCCGCCTCGCCCACGACGATGTCGGCATCCGCCTTCCAGTGCTCGTGCGTGTAGTCGTGGATGCGAACGCCGGCCATGTGGTGGTGGTTGGCCTCGCTGTTCTGCATCCGCGCCGCCATCTGGGCGTGCTCCGTCTCCTCGCCCGTGGGCGCCCCGTCCTCGAGGTCCATGGTGATGTCGAAGACGCCGCCCATCTCGTTCTGCAGTTCGAACGCCTTCTGGATGCGCTGCTCCGTCCCGGCGAAGTGCTCGCAGGACGGAATCACGGGCATCGGCGGCTCGCCCTCGAAGAGCGCCTCGTTCGGATGTCGGGGCATGAAACGCCTCCCTGACGTTGGTAGTTGGGGTTCTCGCAGAGTGCGCGAGCCAGTATCGGCCCTCACCGCCCCACGGTCACGCTTACACACGGAATCCCCCTGTCCTCCCTAGGATGGGAGCATGACGTTCATATGGAAGCTCGTCCTGACTCCGGCCGCCCTCTCCCTCTCCCTGCTCCTGTCGCTCGCCTGTGGGGGCGACGGCGAGAAGGAACCGGAAGCCGGAGTGGGCATCACTGCCGTCGCGGTGATCATGGACGCTGCCGGCGAGACGCTGGGGACGGTCACCCTGACCCAGGGTCCGCAGGGCGTGCTTGTGAGCGCCGATCTCCGCGGCCTGCCCCCGGGCGGCCACGGCTTCCACATCCACGAAACCGGCGCCTGCACGCCCGACTTCTCCGCCGCCGGCAGCCACTTCAACCCCGCCGATCAGACCCACGGCTTCCTCTTCTCCACCGGCCAGCACGCCGGCGATCTGCCCAACCTCTACGCGGCCGCCGACGGGACCGTCCGCGCCGACGTGTTCACGAATGACATCTCCCTTGCCGGCGACGACGACCGCTCGCTCTTCGACGACGATGGCTCCGCTGTCATCATCCACGAGAAGGCCGACGCCTACGGCGAGGACTCGGGAACGGCGGGCGGGCGCATCGCCTGCGGCGTCATCGAGCGAAGCTGATGGCGGCGCCGCTCGCGCCCGCTAGGCCCACCCCGCCAGCGCCTCCTCCACCGCCCCGTTGACCGCCTCCACCGCCGCCACCGGAACCGCCTCCCCCAGCGCCTCGAGCCGCGCCTCGATGTAGGCCCGCGCCGACTCCATGCTCGACACGTCGTCGCTCGCCGCCGCCTCTGCCACGAGCGCCTGCGCCAGGCCCCACGGGTCGGCGGCGATGGCCGCACTCGCCTCGCCGAGGTCGGCGAACGGCTCCTGGAGCATCCTCCGGAGCTGGGTCAGGCGTATCTCGTCGGTGGGCACGGGGCGCCTCCGCCGCGATGGCGGCTAGCGCGGGGGTTGCGCTTCCTGTCGGGGCGGCCGGATCTTGTTGTAGCAGGTGCTGCAGTAAACGGGACGGTCGCCTCGCGGCTGGAACGGCACCTCCGTCATCTGGCCACACTCGGCGCAGGCGGCGGGGTGCATCTGGCGCGGTGTCTTGCCGCCGAAGCTGGCGAAGTTTCCGTAGCGCACGTAGCCGTCCATCTCCTCCAGGGAGCTGCGGTTCGAGCGCCGTGCCTGGCGGCACGCGGGACAGCGCGAGGGCTCGTTCATCAGCCCCTTGTTCGCGTAGAACTCCTGCTCGCCGGCCGTGAAGGTGAAGCTGTTGTTGCAGTCGCGGCAGATAATCTGCTTGTCGGCGTAGGCCAAGGAATCAGGGCTCCTTCCCTGCGGGTCTGCGAACCAGTGTACCAGCCGCCCCGCTA
>VXRS01000241.1 GCA_009838385.1 Dehalococcoidia bacterium
AGATCGTCGCCGGCGACGAGGTCCTCTTCCACATCCCCCGGGAGGAGTGGCGCCGTATCTGGCTGCCGCACTGCCCGAACGACGACCTGCAACTGGTGAACGACGTCTTCCCGGCCGACGAGTTTCCCGCGGAGTAGTCGAGCCGCTCAGCTCAACCCCTCTCCCGCGAGTTCGCCACCAGCGGTTCGCTCGCTTCCCACAACCTGGCGCCGTTCGCCGGGTCCGAGGCGGTGGGCGAGACCGTCTTGCGTTGCATCAGGTGCAGGTACATGCCCGTCTTCCGCCCCGCCTCCTCCGCGCAACACAGGTAGATGACGGGCCGGATCGCCTCTTCCGGCGTCTGGAAGAAGTGTTTGAGCACGGCCGTCGCCAGCGGCTTGAGCAGGAGCGGCGTGTCCCGCGCGATGTTCGACGCCACGCCTCCCGGGCAGAGGGCGTGCACCGCCACCTCGACGCTCCCCTCCGGGTTGAGCCTGCGCGACAGCTCCGTCGCGAACGTACACTGCACGAGCTTGGTGAGGCCGTAGCGCACCATGCTCTCCTTCATGCCGTAGTCCATGAAGGCGCCAAAGTGCTCGAAGTCGATGGTGTGATCGGACCGGTGCGCCTCCGATGAGACGAACACGACCCGCGGAACCTCGCCGAGCGCGACACCGCCCGGTCGAAGCACGCCGTCCTCGAGCCAACGGTCGAGCATCACCCGGCTGGAGAGGAAGTGGACCGCGAACATCGTCTCGTACCCCTGCGGGGTCCTCTGAGCCGTTCGCGGCATCAGCCCCGCGTTGAACACCGCGATGTCGACCCGGGTGTCGCGCTCGGCGAGGCGGTCGCAGAGGCGGTGAACGGAAGCGAGGTCCGCGAGGTCCACCTCCTGCAGCTCCACCGTCCCGGACCCCGACAGTTGCGCGATCTCGTCGCGGACTTCTGCGTGCCCCGGCCTGCAGGCGAGAATCATGTTGCCGCCGCGCCGGGCCAGCTCCACCGCCGCCGCCTTCCCCAACCCGCTGTTGGCTCCCGTGATCAGGCAGGTCTTGCCGTCTATGCGAGCGTCCGTCGGAGCCGGGTCCACCTCCGCAACCTTCGGAGCCCTGAGGTCCCGGCTTGCTCTGACGAAAGCGTTCACGAAGCTGCCATCGCCCATCTGCCTGGCCATGTCTTGCCCCCTATTCGACCGGGATCGCGTGCCTGGCCCGGTAGGCCGCGAACGCCCGGTCGATGGTTTCCTTGCCCAGCCCGAAGTCGTCCAGCCGGTAGCTATGCCTGCCGAACCGGTTCTGGGGATTGGCGTCCAGGTACTCCTCGGCGTTCCGTACGGCCTCGCCGTCGAACGCAAGCCCCGCGCGGTCGGTAATGCGCCGAAGCTGGCCGATGGGGTCGTCCATGAGGTCGTAGTACGACACGTCGATGAACTGGTCGGGATTCGCCGTGACCCGCGTCTCCATGGCCGATTCCACCATCCGCTGCGTCTTTCGGAGCCAGTGGCCGGCGATTTCCCGCGGATCGACGGCGTCACTGAAGATGCCTCGGCCGTGCGCGACCATGCTGCAGAACGACGGCACCGTCTTGCGCGGGTCGCGATGGGTCTGGACCACCAGCGCCCCGGGAAAGACCTTCAGGAACACGTCGAGGTGCTCCATGTGCTGCGGCGTCTTGAGCACCCAGTGCCGGCTGGGATGCCGCCAGCACAGGATCTTCAGCACCTTCGCGAAGTACTCGTAGGCCGGTTCGTGGTCCTGCTCCTCCAGCCAGCGGGCGTACGTCGGGACATGCATGGTCGCTTCCGGCGTCTGACTCATGAGGCTCAGATCGAGCAGCAAGATGTCTTCCTCCGGCTCACCCGGGTCCATCGGATGAATCGCGTTGAAGTTCGGGGACAGGTACCCGATCGCGCGTTGCGCCAGCGCAGCGCGGGTGATCGGGATGGCAGGCCGCCGCGCGTTCACGGCCCGTGCCGGGACAGGCTCCATCGCTTCGAATCCCGTCACGCCGCGTATCTCTGGGTGCGAGAACAGCAGGCGGTGCAGCAGCGTCGTTCCGGTCCGCTGCAGCCCCGTGATGACGATGATGGAGCCGAGGTCGACGTCCAGGATTTCCGGATGTTGCCTGACCAACTCCTCGATCCGCAGGCGCTGCACGAGCGCCCCGTCGAGACGCGACCGTTGCACCACTCTGCCGGTGGCGGTCAGGTGCGCTTCCTCGTTCATCGACCGCACCAGCACGTCCAGCGCCTCGACGTGGCCATCGTCCCCGAAGTCCGAAAGCCCGGTCTTCCGTTTCGCGGAGTCGAGGAGCGCCTCCACGCTCAGCGCGTTCGACCAGCCAACGGCTCCCGCGGCCCGACCAAGGGCATTGAACGCCTTCACCGGGAGAGGGCGGTAGGGGTGCCGGTAGTCGGTGGAGGTCTCGGTGCGGCTGGCCATGTCCCTCTATCCGGCTAGCGCAGACTGCTCAGCTTGACCAGCCGCGTCTGGGGTTGGGGGTGCTCCTCCGCCTGCACCCAGCGGAAACACATGGTCCCCGACGTGTGGCCTGTCGTCTCGATCCAGTTGGGGTGGCCGGGATCCGTGTGCGCCACCACCAGCCGAATGGACCCGTCA
>VXRS01000137.1 GCA_009838385.1 Dehalococcoidia bacterium
AGAACCTCCGCTGGCTCCGCCAAAACCACTGGGACCTCTACCGCCAACTCGCCACCCTCTCTTGGGTCGCCGACGGCGTGAACGAGACGGAGATGGAGGCGGTTGAGGATCTGCTTTACATGATGGCGGACAGTGTCGAGAACTTCCGAGTCGCGCTCAATCTGGGGTGGATTCAGGATGGGCTGACCAAAGTTGAAGCCGACGCTGTCGAGGACTTGCTCTACATCGGCGTCCTCGATCGGGACAACGAGACGGCTAACCTGCCGGCAGTGCTCGGCCTTCGATGGGTCCGGGATGGCTTGACCGAAGTTGAGGCCGACGCCATCGAGTCGTGCTACTGGTTGGCGAATGACAGCCCCCGCGCTGCTGCCACCGTCGTCGCCCTCCCCTGGTTCACGGACGGCGTCACGGAAACGGAAGCGGAAGCCGTTCGCTCCCTGTCCTGGCTCATCGAAGAAGACGACGCTCGAGGCGCAGCGGTCGTCGAGACGGTCACAGCCCTGCGATGGTTCCGCGACGGCATTGTTGAGACGGAGGGCGACCTGCTCCTGTGGCTGGCGTACCTGGACTACTGGAGCGAGGAGGCCGTGACGGCGGTGGTGGACATGCCGTTCCTTGCTTTGGTCGAACGCGACGACGTGCTGGCCGTGCGTGGCCTCCACCGGCTGGCCTACTCGCAAGACGGCCGGCTCAACGCCGTGTTGTCTCACCCGAACGTTCGTGACGGCATCACCGATGACGAGACCACCCTCATCGCGGCGACGGGAACCATCCGGGGAGCAAGCGAGGTCCGCCGCATCCTGGGGCGAGGCAATGCCCGCACTGAGGTCGTATTCGAGCGGACAAGGCACACGCCGGACCTCAAGATCAGCGTCATCCGCACGGGAACCCAGCCCCGCCAGGCAACGATCGACGAGATCAGGGATTCAGTGGAGTTCGTCGAGAACACCATGAATCGCCCAATCCCTGTCAGTCACATCATCGTTGTCGTGGATGACTACGCCGTCACCGAGGGCTACGGGGGCACGAACTACGGCTTCGCCTTCAGCGTCCTGTCCGACGACGAACAGCACGAGACGCCTTACGACGAGCACCAGTTCCGATCGCTCATCGTCCACGAGGTGGCCCACTTCTTCTGGCGCGGCCATGCCGGTTGGATCGACGAAGGTGCCGCCGAGACGTTCGAGTACCTCTACGGCGTGGATGCCGGGATCAGCCCGGGGTTGCTAAACAGCGCGACTCGTGGCGACTGTGAGGCTCATGACCTCAACATGCTGACGGAGTGGGACCCATCCACAGTGACGCGGGGACGCTACGGTTGCAACTACTTCCTCGGCCAAATGCTCTTCCAGGAGTTGCTGGACACAATGGGGCGTCCGGCGTTCACGCGGGCGCTTGGCGACCTCTACGAAGTCTCGCTCGAAACGAAGGATGACCCCGAGGCTGAAGCGCCCGGCATCGCCGAGGTACGGCAAGCTTTCCCTGACCAAATCGCAATCGTCGAGAAGCACTGGTCCGGCGCCCTGAACGCCCCCGAGAGCCGTCCCTTTGACGAGGGCGTATCCCTGACCAGCCATGGCCTTATCCAGTGGGACCAGCACCCCCGGTATGACGGCCAATTCGTCACCTTCAGCGGCACGCTGCTCGGCGAAGCGGTGCTCTCTTGGGAGACTCTGGCCGACGCGCAAGCGGGCGGGGCCACAACCTTCACACTAATGTCGGTCGATGGCTACGACCACGCGGGCTCGATTCTCCCTCCCCTCGTCTCGTGGCAGTGGAACCTCGACGACCCAGGAGATGTCGTCGCCACGGAGTACCGGCTGGACGGCAGGACGCTCACCGTGAAGTTCCGGTTCCCTAGGGCGCTCGGCGACTCGTCCGACTACCTCATCCTGGTCTGGGGATTCCCGGACGCGAGCAGGACGCCGTTCATCCGAGACGAAATTGATGTGCTCGGGTACGCCCGCATCCGCGCCGAGTAGCCTATCCGGAGCCTGCCCGCAGCAGGTGAAAGCCCGTGCGCTACCGCAGGTTCTGGTACGCGAACCAGACGCCGATCCCCGCCGCCACCAGCCCCCACAACGCGAAGTGCTGCCCGCCGAACAGGATCAGCACCACCCACGCGAGCACGATCCCGCCGATTGCGAATCCCACCATCCCCGGACCGCGCTTCCCACCCGTCGCGAACTCCAGCAATCGCGTGAATCCGTAGCCCAGCGCCACCCCCACGATGAGTGCGAAGAACCCTCGTGTGAACGGCAACAGGATGAGCGCCCAGAGCAGGCCCATCACCACCCCGCCCACCGCCGATGCCAGCCCCGCCCGCAGCATGTTCTGACCGGAGAGCACGTACATGGGCGCGCGCACCACCCGGGCGCAGTCCGGGCAGCGCGCCCCCACGGGCGACTGGATCAGGCAGGACGGACAGATCGGGGCTTCGCAGCGGCTGCAGCGAAGGGCGGTCTCGACCCCCGCATGGCGGGCGCACTCCACCGTTTCGGTCATCGATTCCATGCTAGCAGACGCCCCGGACGCCTCCGGTAACGGACCGCGAGGGTGTGGGCGGCTTTACTGGCCGGTCGGGTTCTCCACCAGCGCGAACGAGATCGTGCCGTCCGCCACCACCTGCCCGTCGACGCTCGCCTCGACCGCCCCCCGCCCTACCGGCCCCCGCATCCGTTCCAGGGTGAACGACAGCCGCAGCTGGTCGCCCGGGGTGACGGGACGCCGGAAGCGCATCTTCTCGATGCCCCCGAACATCGGGATCTTCCCCGCCTGGTCCACGTCCCGCAGCAGCGTGATCGCCGCTACCTGCGCCAGCGCCTCCACGATGAGCACGCCGGGCATCACCCGGTTCCCCGGGAAGTGGCCCTCGAAGAACCACTCGTTGGCTGTCACGCTCTTGATGCCGACGCCACGCGCCCCGTCTTCGATTTCGACCATCCGGTCGACCAGCAGCATCGGGTAGCGGTGGGGGATGATCTGCTCGATCTCGTCGGCGCTCAGGTTCACGTCCATCAGGATGCTCCCGCCTGCGCGAGTCCGGGGACCGCGCGCTCTTCGAGGAAGGCCACGAACCTCGCGACGTCGCTGTCCTCGAAGGGAATGTCGCCGATCTCGCGGTCGTTCGGATTGCCCAGCCCGTGGTAGTCGCTCCCGCCCGAACGGGCCAGGCCGAGCTTTTTCGAGAGCGCTTCGTGCGTGGCTATGGTTTCCGCGTCGTAGAACTTGTAGTACGTCTCGATGCCGTCGAGTCCCATCCCCGTGAGTTCGGCCACGCGTTCCTCGTAGTCGTCTCCGAGGTAGATGGGGTGCGCCACGAAGACCGCCCCGCCCGCTTCGTGCAGCAGCGCGATCGCTTCCGCCGGCGTCAACCGGTCGCGAGTGATGTGGGCCGGCTTCCCGTCGCCCAGCCAGGTGCCGAACGCCTCTGCCACGCTCCCCACGTACCCTGCCTCGACGAGCGCGCGTGCCACGTGCGGCCGTCCGACGCTTGCATCACCGGCGATCTCCTGCACCCGCTCGACATCGAGGGTGACGCCGTGCTCCCCCAGCACGCGCACCATGCGCTTCATGCGCCCAACGCGGCCCTCGCGCTGCTCGCTCAGGTACGCCTGCAGCGGCCCGTGCCCGATGTCGAACCCGAAACCGAGCAGGTGCGCATCCGCCCCGTCGATGTCCACGCTCAGCTCGATGCCGGAGATGAGGCGCAGTCCCACCCGCTCCGCGGCGGCCCCCGCCTCCGCCAGGCCTTCCGTGGTGTCGTGGTCGGTCAGCGCCAGCGTTCGCACGCCGTTCGCCGCTGCCGTTTCCATCACCCACGTAGGGCTGCGCACGCCGTCGGAGGCGGTGCTGTGCAGGTGGAAGTCGCCGATCGCCACGTCGCCGCCTAGCGCGCGTACTCGGTCGCGCGTGTCTCTCGTACGACGGTCACCTTGATCTGTCCCGGGTAGTCGACGCTCTCCTCGATCTTCTGGCTCACGTCGCGCGCGATGCGCATCGATTCGAGGTCGTCCACCTGCTCGGGGCTGACGACGATGCGGAGCTCGCGGCCCGCCTGGATGGCGAACGCCTGCTCCACGCCCTTCTGGTCCTTCGCGATCTGCTCGAGCGTCTCCAGCCGCTTCACGTAGCTGTCGAGCGATTCGCGCCGGGCGCCCGGGCGGCCGCCGCTGATGGCGTCCGCCATCTGCACGATGACCGCCTCGACCGTGCCGAGCTCGACCTCCTCGTGGTGCGCCTCAATGCAGTGCGCCACCTCCTCGCGGATGCGGTAGCGCCGCGCGATGTCCGCCCCGATAAGCGCGTGCGTGCCTTCGACCTCGTGGTCGACGGCTTTGCCGAGGTCGTGCAGGAAGCCGCCGGCGCGTGCGATGTCCTCGTCGGCGCCCACCTCCCGCGCGATCATCGCGGCGATGTGCGCCGTCTCCACGGAGTGGCGCATAACGTTCTGACCGTAGCTCGTGCGGTACCGCAGCCGACCGAAGGTCTTCATCACCTCGGGGTGCAGGTTGAGCACGTCCGCCTCCGTCGCCGCGGCCTCGGCCGATTCGGCCATCGTCGTCTCGACGTTGCGTTGCGCCTTCGAGACCGCCTCCTCGATGCGGGTTGGGTGGATGCGTCCGTCCTGAACAAGGCCGGCGAGCGCCACCCGCGCCACCTCGCGCCGCACGGGGTCGAACGAGCTGATCGTTACCGCGTCGGGTGTGTCGTCGATGATCAGGTCGACGCCCGTCGCGGCTTCGATGGCGCGGATGTTGCGCCCCTCGCGCCCGATGATGCGCCCCTTCATGTCATCGCTGCCGATGGGCACGACGGAGACGGTCGTCTCGGCCGTCACCTCGCCCGCGTACCGCTGGATCGCCGTCGCAATAACCTTGCGGGCGCGCGTGGCCGCGGTCTGTTCCGCTTCGCGCTCCATCTCGCGGACGCGGCGGCTTGCCTCGTCCCGGATTTCATCATCGACCGCCGCGAGCAGCTGCTCGCGGGCCTCCTCGCGGCTCAGCCCGCTAACCCGCTCGATCGCGCGCTCGTGCTCCGCACGCAGCTCGGCCATCTCCTCCTCGGAAGCACGCAGCGCCTCCGAGCGGTCCTGCAGGGCGACTTCGCGCGAATCGATGCCCTCGGCCTTGCGGTCGAGGTTCTCCTCGCGCTGGGAGAGGCGGTTTTCCGTCCGCGAGAGCTCCGAACGCCACTCGCGAATATCGGCTTCTGCGTCGTTTCGGAGCTTGAGCGCCTCCTCTTTCGTTTCCAGCTCAAGCTCGCGGCTCTTGGTTTCGGCCTCAGAGAGTATCTGCCGGGCGTCCTCCTCCGCCTGCTGCAATGAGTGCTGCGCAGAGCGGCGGCGCAGGATATAGCCCACGCCGATCCCGATCAGAATGCCCACGAGGCCGGCGATAACGGCAATGATCGCCGGCATGGTCGTGCTCCAGGTGAATCGCAGGTTGCGACATAGTCTTCCCAAAGCGGCGGTACGCCGCTCTCGGGCGATGGTACGTGTCTTGCCAAGAAGCCGTCAAAGCTTTCATGGTGCAATGAGCGACACCCGAGGGCGTGCCCTTACCGCCGGTCGGACTCCGGTGCGGTCTCGTTCCAGACGGTTCGCACCGCCTCCTGGATGTCGTCGTAGGCGAACCCCCGACGCCGCAGAAAACCCCCGAGCCGCTGGCTGAACACCCGGAACTCGAGGCCCGCCAGGCGGTGCGCCCGGCCCCGCGCCACCGCCAGGGCGGCCGTCCGGTCGTCCACCGACAACACCGCCTCCTCGGCCACCTCGGCTTGCACGCCCTTGCCCAGCAATTCGTAGCGCAGGAGGCGCTGGCCGCGCGGTGCGCTCGACTGGCGTTCCCCCACCCACGACTGCGCAAACGCCTCGTCATCGACCAGCCCCGCCCCCCTCAGCCGCTCCACCTCTTCCTCGATGATGTCCACTGGGATGTGCCGCTGCCGCAGGTACTCGCGCAACTCCTTCTCGCTGCGGGGTCGGCGCGACAGATGACGGAGCGCTCCGTTGTGCGCAGTCTGGCGGTACTTCTCAAGGTCCAGCTTCTTTCGCGCCTTGTGGTCGAAGATGTCTCCTTCGCGTATCCCCGCCAGCTTGAGCGCTTCCGCATGCACGATGACGGTCTCGCCGTCGCTTGTGGTCAGTACGGCAGGCCCCTCCGGCCGCCGCTTGATCGCCGTGACCCGGGGAGCGTCCCGCTCGTCCGGTGACATCGAACCGCTCAGGAGGCTCCGGCCGCCATCGCCGTCTCGGCGGCCTCGCTACCGGATTCGCCCTCGTCCGCCACTGGCAGACCCGCCTCAAGCCGCAGCTCGCGCTCGATCGCCTCAAGGATGTCGAGGTTCTCGTAGAGGAACGCCTTGGCCGCCTCGCGCCCCTGACCGATGCGCAGGTCGCCGTAGCTGTAGAAGGCCCCCGACTTCGTGAGGATGCCCGACTCCGCGCCCAGGTCGACTACGTCCGCCGTCCGGCTGATGCCGCGGGGCGCCGTGAACATGATGTCGAACTCCGCCGTGCGGAAGGGCGCGGCCACCTTGTTCTTCACGATCTTGGCTCGCACCCGCCGCCCCACAACGGTCGTGCCTTTCTTGATGCTCTCGATGGCGCGGAGGTCGATGCGCACGGACGAGTAGAACTTGAGCGCCCGCCCGCCGGGCGTGACCTCCGGGTTGCCAAACACCACCCCCACCTTCTCCCGGAGCTGGTTGATGAAGATCACGGCCGTGCTCGTGCGCGAGATCGTCGCCGTCAGCTTCCGCAGCGCCTGGGACATCAGGCGGGCCTGCAGGCCGACGTGCGAGTCGCCCATCTCGCCCTCGATCTCGGCGCGGGGCACAAGCGCCGCTACCGAGTCGACGACGATGCAGTCGATGGCGTTGGAGCGCACGAGCGCCTCGCAGATCTCCAGCGCTTGCTCGCCCGTATCGGGCTGGCTGATGAGCAGGTCCTCCGTGTTAATGCCGAGGTCCTGGGCGTAGGAGGGGTCGAGCGCGTGCTCCACGTCGATGTAGGCGACGGCCCCGCCGGCGCGCTGTGCCTGCGCGATGACGTGCTGTGCGAGCGTGCTCTTGCCCGCCGACTCCGGCCCGTAGATTTCCGTGACACGGCCCCGGGGAAGGCCCCCGATGCCGAGGGCGATGTCCAGCGAGAGCGACCCCGTGGAGATAGCGCCCACGGTCATGTTGGCGGTCGCGTCGCCCATCTTCATGATGGCGCCGCTGCCGTACTGCTTCTCGATCTGGCTTAGCGCCAGGTCCAGCGCGCGCTTCCGATCCGCTTCCTTCTGGGCCATGTCGTGCTCTCCCGTCGTGCTGGATGGCAATGCTACGGTACTAGAACGCCTGTTCGCAACCCCTGATTCCCAGATACCGGACGCGTCGTTGCACGCCTGCCCTCAGTCAACGGCTTGAAGGATCCCCATAAGGATGCCGAGGGCGGCAACCCCTGCCGCTACCGCGCCAAGGAACATGCGCGTGAGGCGCAGTTCGACCTCGGCTATCTGGGTCTGCAATTCTGCCGCACGAACATCCACCCTGGCCTCCACCTCCGCCACCTGCGCTTTCACATCCGCGATGCTTGTATCGATCTTCGCCTCGAGTGAGAGGCGCACCTGCTCGACATCACCCCACGTTGAAGGGCTGCTGAAGTCCCGAAGGGTTTCGCCAGACTGTTCTGCTGATGCCATCTTGTCGCCCACACGTTGTGTGCAGGAAGCATTGTAACACGGGAGTGTCCGATTAGAACACGTCGAACAGGTTGAACCGGGGCCCGTCCTTGCAGCACAGGCGAACGCCGTGGCGCGTGAAGATCGCGCACCCGTAGCAGAGTCCCCAGCCGCAGGGCATGTTCTCTTCCATCAGGATCTCGGGGCGCTGGCGGCGTCCGTTCTGCCGCAGCGCCTCCGCCATCGACGCGAACATCGGGTTCGGACCGCACGCGTACAGCCTGCTCGACCATGCCACGTACTCGTCGAGGTGCTCCGTGACCCGCCCCCGCAGCCCCTGCGACCCGTCCTCCGTCACCACCACGTACTCGACTTCGCTCGGCCAGGCCGAGGCCGGCAGGAGCTGCGAGGCCGTCCGTGCGCCCATCATCGCCGTCACCTGGTGACCCCGGGCCAGCCCCACCTCGGCCAGGTCGACCATCGGTGCGACGCCCACGCCTCCTGCGACGAGCAGCAGGTTCCCGGAGCCGTCCGGAAGCCGGAAGCCGTTCCCGAGCGGGCCGTAGAGCGACACCGTGTCCCCCCGGCGGCGCCCCGCCAGCCACGCCGTTCCCCGCCCTGCGACCGTGTAGAGCAGCGCGATCCGCCCCTCCTCCGCGCGGTGGTAGCTGAACGCGCGTGAGAACTCCGGGTCCCCGCCCTCGGTGGCGCAGCGCACCATCACGAACTGTCCGGGCGTGTGTCCCGCCGCCGCCAGGTTGGGTGCATCGAGCCAGATGACGTAGCCGCCTTCGTAGCACGGCTCGTTCGAGAGGACCGTCGCCTCTTCGCGGATCATCGCGCCACGTACTCGTCCAGCCGGGCGACCTCCGGCGTCACGGTCCCGCGCATCGTCTCGATGGCCGCCCGCGCCGTGTCGATCGACGTGAAGCAGGGGATGCGTTTCTCCGCAGCCGCCCGCCGGATGTGGAAGCCGTCCCGCAGCGACCCCGTCATGCGGTTTTCGGACGTGTTGAGTACGCAGCGAACCGTACCGTCCTCGATCACGTCCACCACGTTCGGATGAGTGCCGCTCAGCACCTTCGTCACGACCGTTGAGGGGATGCCGAGCCCGTCCAGCATCGCCCCCGTGCCCTCCGTCGCGTAGAGATCGCAACCGGCGTCGTGGAGCGCGTGGACAAGCGACAGCGCCTCAGCCTTCGTCTGGTCGCTCAACGACAGAAGCACGGGCGTCCCCGGCTCCAGCGCCAGGTCCGAGGCGACGAGCGCCTTCGCCAGCGCAGGCTCGTAGGCGCCATCGATGCCCATCACCTCGCCCGTGCTCTTCATCTCCGGCCCGAGGTATGTGTCAACCTCCGCCAGTTTCGACATCGAGAAGACCGGCGCCTTCACCGCCACCAGGTTCCGTTCCGGCCAGAGACCGCCCTCGTACCCCTGGCTCTCCAGCGACTCGCCGCACATGGCTCGCACCGCCAGCTGCACCATCGGAACGCCCGTCACTTTCGAGATGAACGGCACCGTCCGGCTCGCCCGCGGATTCACCTCGAGCACGTACACCTGCGGCGCCCCCGAGGCATCCCTGGGCAACACCACGTACTGGATGTTCGTGAGCCCGATGGCGCCTATGCCGAGCACGATCTGCTCCGTGTGGCGGCAGATGGTCTCCCGCTCCTCATCGTCGAGGTGGACCGGCGGGTAGACCGCCATCGAGTCGCCCGAATGCACCCCGGCTCGCTCGATGTGCTCCATGATCCCGGGGATGAGGACGCGCTCACCGTCGCAGATCGCGTCCACCTCCACCTCCCGCCCCTCCAGGTACTTGTCGATCAGGATCGGCCGCCCCTCCGCTGCCTCCGCCGCCTGCGCCAGGAACCCGACCATCTCGCGCGGGTTCTGCACGATCTCCATCGCCCGCCCCCCGAGCACGTACGAGGGCCGCACGAGCACCGGGTAGCCGATCGTCTGCGCCGTCTTCAGCCCCTCCTCCAGCGTGCGCACGGCCGCGCCCGGAGGCTGGGGAATCCCGAGGTTCTGCAGGAACCGTTCGAACAGCTCGCGGTCCTCGGCCGTGTCGATCGCCTCCGCACTCGACCCGATGATCCCCTGCCCCGCTCGCCACAGCGGCTCCGCCAGGTTTACCGCCGTCTGCCCGCCGAACTGCACGATGCTCGTCGGCGTCTCGCCCGTCTCCCCCGCCTCGTTCTCGAGGATGTTGCGAACCGCCTCCTCGTCCAGCGGCTCGAAGTAGAGCCGGTCGCTCGTGTCGAAGTCCGTCGAGACCGTCTCCGGGTTCGAATTCACGAGGATGGCGCGACGGCCCGCGTCCTGCAGCGCCCAGGCGGCGTGCACGCTCGCGTAGTCGAACTCGATCCCTTGCCCGATCCGGATCGGGCCGCTCCCCAGCACCACCGTCGAGACTCCCGGCTCTGGCGTCGCCTCGTTCTCCTGCTCGTAGGTCGAATAGAAGTAGGGCGTGAATGCATCGAACTCGGCCGCGCAGGTATCGACCATCTTGTACACCGGTCGCATCCCGAGCTGGAGGCGCAGCTCCCGCACGTGCTCAGCGAGCCGGTCGGCGAGCTGCCCAACCATCTCGTCGCTGAAGCCCATCTGCTTTGCTTCCAGCAGCAGCTCGGCGTCGAGCGGCTCCGACAGCAGCCGGCGCTCGACCCCGACGATCCGCTGCAGGCGCTCAAGGAACCACGGGTCGACGCCCGTCTCCGTCGCGAGGTCGGCGACCGGCACGTCCCGCCGCAGCGCCGCCATCAGCGCCCAGAGGCGCGTGTCCGTTGCGCGCAGATCGATGGCCTTGGCGTCGCGCCACGCCGCGTCCTCCCAGAGCAGCGTTCGCCGCCCGAACTCGAGCGAACGCACCGCCTTGTTCAGCGCTCCCTCGAAGGTGCGGTCGATCGCCATCACCTCGCCCGTGGCCTTCATCTGCGTGCCCAGACCACGGTCGCCCAGGGCGAACTTGTCGAACGGCCAGCGCGGAATCTTAACGACGCAATAGTCCAGCGCCGGCTCGAACGCCGCCGTCGTGCGCTGCGTAACCGCGTTCGGGATCTCGTCGAGCGTTTTCCCGCAGGCGATCTTCGCCGCCACCCGCGCGATCGGGTACCCGGTTGCCTTCGAGGCCAGCGCCGACGAGCGCGAGACGCGCGGGTTCACCTCGATCACGAAGTACGGAAGCGGTTCGCTCGGGTCACCCTCCCAGTCGCGCACGTCCTTGCGCGGCGCCATCGAAAACTGGATGTTGCACCCACCCTCGATGCCGAGCTCGTCGATGATGCGCAGCGCCGCCGAGCGCAGCATCTGGTAGTCCTTGTCCGTCAGCGTCTGTGAGGGCGCGACCACGATTGAGTCGCCCGTGTGGACGCCCATCGGGTCGAGGTTCTCCATGTTGCAGATCGTCACGCAGTTGCCCGCGCTGTCCCGCATCACCTCGTACTCGACCTCTTTCCAGCCGCCGAGGTAGCGCTCGACCAGCACCTGCGTGATCGGGCTGGCAGCCAGCCCGCTCGTCGCGATCGTGCGCAGCTCTTCCGGCGTGAAGGCGATGCCTCCACCCGTCCCGCCGAGCGTGTAGGCGGGCCGGATCACGACCGGCAGGCCGATCCGCTCCGCCGCCGCCTCGCACGCCTCGACCGTCTCGCAGGGCTCGCTCTCGAGCACGGGCTCGCCGATCTTCGCCAGCAGGTCGTTGAACAGCTCCCGGTCCTCGGCTCGCCGGATCGACTCCAGCGGCGTGCCCAGCAGCTTCACGTTGTACTTCTCGAGAATCCCCGCGTTCGCGAGGTCCACGGCGAGGTTGAGGCCGGTCTGGCCCCCGAGCGTCGGTAGCAGACCGTCCGGCCGCTCCCGCGCGATGATGCGCTCGATCGTCGGCACCGTAAGCGGTTCGATGTAGACGGCGTCGGCTACGTCGAGGTCGGTCATGATCGTGGCCGGGTTCGAGTTCACGAGGATGCTGCGTACCCCCTCCTCGCGCACGGCCTTGCAGGCCTGTGTGCCGGCGTAGTCGAACTCCGCCGCCTGCCCGATCACGATCGCGCCGGAGCCGATGATCAAGACGCTTTCCGGCTTCGTCATCGCGTCCTCCCTCCGGCCCCGCGTCGCATCAGCCACCCCAGCCCTTCCCGCAGCGGCGGCGTTGCGAGCAGGAGCAGCAGCAGCGGCGCGAGCACGGCCCCGCGGCCCGCCCCGTCCAGCACCAGCGCCCCCACGATCGCGCCCGTCGCGATGCCCGTGGCGACCGGAACCAGGTAGCGGCCGCCCTCTCGCACCCCCTCACCCAGCAGCACCAGACCCAGCATCCCCAGGAACAGCCCGGAAAGCCCGAGCCCGCCCGCGAACAGCAACGCCCAGAACCGCCCCGCCTCGTCGCCGGCCACGTTCTCGCCGGCGAAGGTCGCGATGAGGACGAACACCGCCATCGCGAGCGCCGTCGCCGCGAGGGCGATGAGCACGTCCGTCCAGCTCGCCGCCGCGCGCGACGGGTCGCGCCGGACGGCTCCGCCGCGCGTTGTTGGCAGGGGGCGGCGTGTGCTGCTCACGGCTGCCATCTAGAGGGGCAGCTCGAACGTCATGTCGGGGTTGCGCAGGGGAACCATCCCCCCGATCGAGGAAAGGAAGCTGAGCGCCGGCTCGTTGCCTTCCGGCAGCCGCCCGCGGATGCGGCGCAGCCCGCGCTCGCGTGCGAGCGCCAGCAGCTCCTCCGCGAGCTGCGTGGCGATGCCCCGCTGCCGGTGGTCGGGTAGTACCCAGACCCCGAGCTCCGCCGTCTCCGGCTCGTCGGGGCTCGCCTCGACCATCCCGAAGGCGACCGGAATCGACCCGTCCAGTGCGATCGCGGCCGCCCCGTGCTCCCCGATGCGCGAGAGCCAGCCTCGCGCCATCTCGGTGTCGAGGTTTGGCGGAAGGCTCGTATTCGGCTCGTCGCGCAGGGCGTGCGCGATGGAGGCGACGGCTGCCGCGTCGTCGCTTGTCGCCTGCCGCATCGCCGTCGTGCGCGTCATCGCTTGCCTCCTGCCGAGTCCATCATCTCCACGAAGCGGTCGAACATATCCATGCTGTCGAGCGGCCCCGGACTCGCTTCTGAGTGGTACTGGATGGTCATCACCGGCTCGTCGCGCATGCTGAGCCCTTCGACCGTGCCGTCGTTCAGGTTCACGTGGCTGACTGCCGCCGATGCCGCCAGACGCTCGGGGTCGACGGCGTAGCCGTGGTTCTGCGCCGTAATCGTCACCGTGCCCGTGCGCTCGTCGCGAACGGGGTGGTTCCCGCCCCGGTGCCCGAACGGCAGTTTGAACGTGCCCGCTCCCAGCGCCCGCGCGATCACCTGGTGCCCCAGGCAGATGCCGAACAGGGGAACCCTCCCGATCAGCTTGCGGGTTTCCTCGACTTGCGCGTTCTGGACCTGCGGGTCGCCCGGCCCCGGCGACCACAGGACTCCGTCCGGCCTGAGTGCGAGCACCTCCTCCGCGTTCGCGTCGATGGGGAGAACGGTGACCTCGCAGTTTCGCGCGACGAGCGAACGCATGATGTTGCGTTTCACCCCGCCGTCGATGAGCGCCACCCGCTTCGGGCTCCCCGCCGCCTCCGCTCTCTCAGGCTTCACGATTGCCTTGTTCGACCGCGACTCCATGGCAGGCCGGAGCTCGTGCTTCTCCGCGAACGACTCCCATGCGTACTGCTCCCCCGTCGAGACCTGCGACGCCCAGTCGATGCCGTCATAGCCGGGGAGCGACTGCACGCGCTCCCGCGCCTCTTCGACCCGCTCCGTTGTGATCACGCCCAGCATCACGCCGTGACGCCGGATGCGCCGTGTGATCGCGCGGGTGTCGACCCCGTCGATGGCGACGACGCCGCGCTCGGCCAGGAACGTCGCGAGGTCGCTCGTCGAAAGCGGGTGGCTCGAGACCGGCGCCACCTCGCGCACGATCAGCCCCCGCGGCTGAATCTGCCCCGACTCCTCCACCGCCGGATCGACCCCGTAGTTCCCGATCATCGGGTAGGTCAGCGTGAGCAGCTGCCCCGCGTAGGAAGGGTCCGTCAGCATCTCCTGGTAGCCCGTCATCGAGGTGTTGAACACCACCTCGCCCCCCACCGATCCGGTCGCGCCCACCGCGCGGCCTTCGAACACGCCCCCGTCGGCGAGCACCAGCCTTGCGCTAGACATGCACCGCCTCCACCGCGTGCCGCAGCTCCCCGCCGACCACAACCGCTCGCACGCGGCCCTGCAGCTCGAGACCCGCGAGCGGCGTGTTCTTCCCCTTCGACGCGAACGCCGCCGGGTCGACGGTCCAGCGCTCCTCGGGGTCGAACACGGTCACGTCCCCGGGCGCCCCGACCGCGAGCGTCCCGATGCCGGGAATATGGCCATCGAGCGCGAACGTCTCCGCCGGTCCCTGCGTCAGCGCCCGCAGCGCCGCGCCCAGCTCAAGCTCCCCGCGCGACACGAGCGTTGTGACCGTTGCGAGCGCCGTCTCGGCGCAGCTGATGCCGAACGGCGCGTGGTCGAACTCGCGCAGCTTCTCCTCCGGCGCGTGCGGCGCGTGGTCCGTTGCGATTGCGTCGATCACGCCCGAATTGACGCCCGCCAGCAGGGCCAGCCGGTCCGTCTCGGTGCGCAGTGGCGGGTTCACCTTCGCCGAAGTGTCATAGGCGGGAGTCAGGTCACTCCCCGCGACCGCCTCGTCGGTCAGGAAGAGGTGGCTGGGGGTGACCTCGCACGTCACCGGCAACCCACGCTCCTTTGCCTGCGCCACTTGCTCTACGCCTCTCGCCGTCGTCACGTGCATGATGTGGAAACGTCCGCCGGTAAGCTCGCAGAGTTCGATGTTTCGGGCTATCGCGACCGTTTCCGCCGCCGCCGGTTGCCCCGGCAGCCCCAGCCGCTCGCTCACCGCGCCCTCGTGCATCGAGCCGTTGCCGCTCAGCGAGGGCTCATCGCAGTGCTCCGCCACCGCCAGCCCCAGCGCCCCCGCCAGCGTGAGCGCGTTGCGCATCAGGTTGCCGCCGGGAACGGGGCTCCCGTCGTCGCTCAGCGCGACGCACCCAGCCTCCGCCAGCTCGCTCAGCGCCGCCAGCCGCTCCCCCTTGCGCCCCACCGTCGTCGAACCGACGGGCAGGACACGTACGCGCGCGTTCAGCGCCACCAGCTTCAGGAACCCCTCCACCGCCGGAGCGCTGTCGGGCGCCGGGTTGGTATTCGGCATCGCGCACACGGTGGTGAAGCCGCCCCGCAGGGCCGCCTCCGTCTCCGTCGCGAGCGTGCCCTTCTGCTCGAATCCGGGTTCGCGCAGGTGCGCGTGCAGGTCGATGAACCCCGGTGTCACGATGCACCCCGCGGCGTCCACCACCTCCGCCCCGTCGGCGGCGATGCTGCCACCGGCCGCCCGTATGTGGCCGTTTTCGATGAGCACGTCACCCTGCTCGTCGCGACCCGTTGCCGGGTCGATCAGCCGCCCCCCACGAATAAGAACCACGCTCATGGACGCCTCGCTGTCGCCATCAAGTAGAGGATGGCCATGCGAACCGCCACCCCGTTCGTAACCTGCTCCTCGACCACCGAGCGCAACCCGTGCGCCACCTCGGGCGCCAGCTCGACGCCTTCGTTCATCGGGCCAGGGTGCATCACCAGCGCACCTGGATTCGCCCGCGCCAGCCGCTCTTCCGTGATCTGGTACTGCCGGATGTATTCGCGCAGGGAGGGCAGCAGGCCTTGGTCCTGCCGTTCCCGCTGGATGCGGAGCGCCATCACCACGTCCGCGCCCGTCAGCGCCCCCTCGAGGTCGGTCGTCACCGCGCAGCCCCCTGGCCCCTCGTATCCGGGCAGCGAGCGCAGCGACTGCGGCAGCAGCGTCGCAGGACCGCAGAGCGTCACCTGCGCCCCCGCCGCCCGCAGCGCCCACAGGTTCGAGCGCGCCACGCGGCTGTGCAGGATGTCGCCCACGATGACGACCTTGCGCCCCTCAAGCTCGCCCACGTGCCGGCGCATCGTGTACAGGTCGAGCAGCGCCTGCGTCGGGTGCGCATGCGACCCGTCCCCCCCGTTCACGACGCTCGCGCTCGTGTGCCGCGCCGCCAGCGCCGCCGCCCCCGAGTTCGGGTGGCGCATCACGACCACGTCCGCCCCCACTGCCTCGATCGTCCGCACCGTATCGACCAGCGACTCGCCCTTCCCCACGCTGCTCCCCGCCGCCGCGAGGTTGATGACGTCCGCGCCGAGCGCCTTGGCAGCGATCTCGAAGCTGGCGCGGGTTCGCGTGCTGTTCTCGTAGAAGAGCGTCACGACGGTCGTGCCCCGCAGCGTCGCGACCCGCCCCACGGGCCGTTCCCGCACCTCCGCCATCGCGTCCGCCGTCTCCAGCACGAGGTCGATCTCCTCGGCCGAGAGCGTGTCCGTATCGAGCAGATCCTTCCGCCCCCAGACGGCCGGGTCTTCCGTTACGGTCGGCGTCTGCTGCTCTTCCGGCTCGGTGGCTGTCGGGGTGGCCGGTTCAATGCTCACCATGACTGTCGGCTCCCTCCATCAGGTAGATCGCGTCCTCGCCGTCTGTTTCCGCCAGCCGCACCTCGACCGTTTGCGAGGGCGCCGTCGGGATGTTGCGGCCAACGTAGTCCGGGCGAATCGGCAGCTCGCGGTGGCCGCGGTCCACCATCACCGCCAGGCGCACCCGCGCCGGCCGCCCGAAGTCCATGATTGCGTCCATCGCCGCCCGGATCGTGCGCCCCGTGAAGAGCACGTCGTCGACGAGCACGACCGTGGCGCCGTCGACCCCGAGGGGGATGTCGCTGGGGCGTACGGGAGGAGGGGGGTCGCGGTGCGCCACGTCGTCCCGGTACAGCCCTACGTCCAGCCGCCCGACGGGTGGACACTGGCCCTCGAACGCCTCGATCGCCGACGCCAGCCGCCCCGCCAGTGGCGCTCCCCGCGTCAGCAGTCCCACCAGCACCAGGTTCTCCGCGCCGCCGTTGCTCTCGACGATCTCGTGCGCGAGCCGCCGGATCGTGCGCGCGACTTCCTGGCCCCGTTGCAGCTCAACGGGACTCACAGCGGGAACGCCTCGGCCAGGTGGGGGGTATTGGGGCCTGCGCAGGGCCAGCCGCTCATGGCGGCGCCTCCTCCCTTGGCAGCCTCTCGGGACCGCCTTAAAGGGCTAACCAAGACTAGCGAGTGTCCTCGTATAACACCAGCGCCGAACGTCTAGCTTTGGCCCGCCAGCGGCGCCAGTGCCGTCATGAGTTCCGCCACGCTTTCGATGTCCTGCCCGATGACCTCGGCGTTCAGATGCCGTTTGCGCCGGTAGTAATTGCCATGCAATTCGTTGGCGATGCCGCGCAGATCCCGCAGGCGATCGTTGCCGGTGGCCTGCCACGCCTGGTTCAGCACCACGCTGAAGTCCGCATGCGTCTCGTACTCCCATCCCTGGGCGACCGCCACGGCCTTCGCCATGTGGGCAGCCGCCCCCCAGCCCTTCTCGGACGCCTGGTGCAGATCGCCCGCGTTCAGATAGTCACGCGCCTTCCCCAGGAACTCCCGCGCCTGGTTTTCGTGGTCTGCGATCACGGCTGGGTCGTCGGTTACCATTCGCCCCTGCCTCCGTTGTTCGAGTCAACTTTACCCGCTGCTGGAGCCAGATGCCATGTTGTCGGGCCAGCGCAGGCTCCCTCTAGCTTCCAGCCGCCTCGCCCGCGATTTGCGCCTCCGCGAACGGCGTGATCGTCTCCGCCACGTCGACGGTGCTGTCGAGCCGCTTCTGCAGACCGCTCATTAGACCGAGCACCCGCAGGATCAGCAGGATGTCGGGCGGCATCTCCGTCACCGGGTTCTCCGACAGCAGCCGAGCGAGCCGCTCGTTCACCTCGCCGACCACCTCGGCGTCGGCGTAGGGACGCTGCTCCGGCCCCGCCGACTCGAAGAAGGAGCGCCCCAGCGCCACAAGCATCTCCGGGTCGTCGTACCGCGTCCGGAACCCGAGGTCCTGGAATCCCTTCAGCATCCCGGCGTCGTTCTGGCTCAGGACGGCCAGCGTGAAGAGGTTGTAGGTCTTGCGGAAGTCGTCGGGCAGGTGCTTGCTCATCCCAAAATCGAGGAACACCACAACCGGGCCCGGCAGCACCAGCAGGTTCCCCGGGTGCGGGTCGGCGTGGAAGAAGCCGTTCACGAGAATCTGCTCGCAGTACGCCTCCATCATGATCTGCGCGACCGCGTCCGGGTCGATCCCCGCAGCCACCAGCTCGTCCGTCGCCGAAATCTTGATGCCGTCGATGTACTCCATCGTCAGCACCCGTCGCTCCGTGTGCTCCCAGACAATCTCCGGGACGCGCACGTCCGTCCGGTGCGACAGCTCCCGCGCCACCCGCTCCGCGCTCCGCCCCTCCGCCACGAAGTCCAGCTCGCGTGGCGTGTAGTCCGCGATTTCCGCGATCAGCATGCGGAAGTCCCAACGCCGCTCGATGCGCGCCAGGATCTCGATCAACACACTGATGCTGCGGAGGTCCGTCTCCACCACCCGCGAGATGCCCGGGTACTGCACCTTCACCGCTACCTCGCGACCGTCGTGCGTGACGGCCCGGTGCACCTGCGCCAGCGACGCCGCCGCGATCGGCTCGCGCTCGAAGCTCGCGAACGCCTCCTCCGGCGCCGCCCCCAGCTCCCGCCGTACCTGCCCCGCAATCTCCTCGTACGACCGTGGCGGCACCGAGTCCTGCAGCCGGCTCAGCACCGCTACCAGCTCCGGCGGCGCCACGTCCGCCCGACTGCTCAGGAACTGGCACGACTTGATCAGCAGCCCCTGCATCCGGATCGCCAGCCGGTAGAGCCGCTCGCCCGTCGCGCGGTGCTGGTCGCGGTAGCGCGCCTTGCGCTCCGCCTCGCTCAGACCGGGCGTCTTCTGGATGCGCTTGTAACCCAGGTAGATGACGACGAAATTCCAGGCGACGAGCAGGAACCGCCAGATGCGTCGGGGCCAGGGCAGGGGTTGGAGACCCGTGTGAATCCTGGCCATAAATCCACTGTAGCAGAGCCCCCGATAGGGGCTGCCGGAGCCAATTCGGGAGCCCTTACCTGTTGCCCGTTCCCCCGCCCCGCCGGAAACTGAGAGCCCGTTCCCCGGTAGCTCAACGGTAGAGCGAGCGGCTGTTAACCGCTAGGTTCGAGGTTCGAATCCTCGCCGGGGAGCCACCCCGGACCCCAGCCTGTTCCCCCACCTGGCCGTTCCGTCTTCGCCCCGTTCGCGACCCGCATAGGCTTCGGCCGGGAACGGTTCCCGTTCTGGCCGCATACTCTCTCTATGGCGGGAGGGGAGTGAACCGGTGGCGCTTCTCGTGTCGCATGCCCTCGTGGTCGCCGTCTTCGCAGTGGTCGCGGCTGCCGCAGCCGCCTGCGGATCGTCCGGGTCCGCGGGTGTGATCACGGGCGAGGTGCGCTTTGCCCGCGAGGTCGACTTGCCCGAAGGCGCCGTCGTCACCGTCAGGCTGCTCGATACCTCCCTGGCCGACGCGTCTTCCGTGGAGCTCGGCCGCCACGTGATCGAGAACGCCGAGCGCCTCCCCGTTCGCTTCCGCATCGAGTACGACCCCGACGAAGTCTCCGAACGCAACGAGTACTCCCTCAGCGCCAGAGTCGAGCTTGGTAATGACCTGCTCTACATCAACGACACCGTCCACACGGTCCTCACGCGCGGCGCTCCCCGCAACTCTGATGTCGTCGTCGTCTCCACCAACCCCTTCGACGCATGCGTCGAACCCCTGCCGGGTGTCCTCCACTCTGGTTTCCCCGATCGAGAACTCCCCGCGGACGCCGTGCTCCACGTTCGCCTGGTTGATGTCACCGACCCCGAGGAGCCGGTCGTGGTCACGCAAGTGATCCAGGGCGACCTCGCCGACTTCCCCCTCGACTTCGAGCTGCCGCACGAGGGCGTCCAGATCAGCCGCCACCACCGGTACGAGCTGGAAGCCGAGATCGTCGCCGGCGACGAGGTCCTCTTCCACATCCCCCGGGAGGAGTGGCGCCGCACTTGGTTGCCGCACTGCCCGAACGACGACCTGCAACTGGTCAACGACGTCTTCCCGGCCGACGAATTTCCCGAAGAGTAGTCGAGCCGCTCGGCTCAGCCCCTCTCCCGCGAGTCCGCCACCAGCGGTTCGCTCGCTTCCCACAACCTGGCGCCGTTCTCCGGATCCGAGGCGGTGGGCGAGACCGCCTTCCGTTGCATCAGGTGCAGGTACATGCCCGTCGACCGCCCCGCCTCCTCCGCGCAACACAGGTAGATGACGGGCCCGATCGCCTCTTCCGGCGACTGGAAGAAGTGTTTGAGCACGGCTGTCGCCAGCGGCTTCAGCAGGAGCGGCGTGTCCCGCGCGATGTTCGACGCTACGCCTCCCGGGCACATGGCGTGTACCGCCACCTCCACGTCTCCCTCCGGGTTGAGCCTGCGCGACAGCTCGGTCGCGAACGTGCACTGCACGAGCTTGGTGAGGCCGTAGCGCACCATGCTCTCCCCCATGTCGTAATCCACGAAGGCCCCGAAGTGCTCGAAGTCGATGGTGTGATCGGAACGGTGCGCCTCCGACGAGACGAACACGACCCGCGGAACGTCGTCGGCGACACTGGCCGGCCGAAGCACGCCGTCCTCGAGCCAGCGGTCGATCATCACCCGGCTGGACAGGAAGTGGACTGCGAACATCGTCTCGTACCCCTGCGGGGTCCTCTGAGCCGTTCGCGGCATCAGGCCGGCGTTGAACACCGCGATGTCGATCCGGGTGTCGCGCTCGGCGAGGCGGTCGCAGAGGCGGTGCACGGAAGCGAGGTCCGCCAGGTCCACCTCCAGCATCTCCACCGCCTCGGACCCTGACAGCCGCGCGACCTCGTCGCGGATGCCTGCATGCCCCGGCCTGCAGGCGAGGATCATGTTGCCGCCGCGCCGGGCCAGCTCCACCGCTGCCGCCTTTCCCAGCCCGCTGTTCGCTCCCGTCACGAGGCAGGTCTTGCCGTCGATGCGGGCGTCTCCCGGGGCCGGGTCCACCTCCGCAACCTTCGGAGCCCTGAGGTCCCGGCTTGCTTTGAAAAAAGCGCTCACGAAGCTGCCATCGCCCATCTGCCTGGCCATGTCTCGCCCCCTATTCGACCGGAATCGCGTACCTGGCCCGGTAGGCCGCGAACGCCCGGTCGATGGTTTCCTCGTCCAGCCCGAAGTCGTCCAGCCGGTAGCTATGCCTGCCGAACCGGTTCTGGGGATTGGCGTCCAGGTACTGCTCGGCGTTCCGCACGGCCTCGCCGTCGAACGCAAGCCCCGCGCGCTCGGTAATGCGCCGGAGCTGGCTGATTGGGTCGTCCATGAGGTCGTAGTACGACATGTCGATGAACTGGTCGGGATTCGCCGTGACCCGCGTCTCCATGGCCGACTCCACCATCCGCTGGGTCTTCCTCAGCCAGTGGCCGGCGATTTCCTGGGGGTCGACGGCGTCGCTGAAGATGCCTCGCCCGTGCGCGACCATGCTGCAGAACGACGGCACCGTCTTGCGCGGGTCGCGGTGGGTCTGGACCACCAGCGCCTTGGGAAAGACCTTCAGGAACACGTCGAGGTACTCCATGTGCTGCGGCGTCTTGAGCACCCAGTGCCGGCCGGGATGCCGCCGGCACAGGATCCTCAGCACCCTAGCGAAGTACTCGTAGGCCGGTTCCTGGTCCTGCGCCTCCAGCCAGCGGGCGTACGTCGGGACATGCATGGTCGCTTCCGGTGTCTGACTCATGAGGCTCAGATCGAGCAGCAGGATGTCTTCCTCCGGCTCACCCGGGTCCATCGGGTGGATCGCGTTGAAGTTCGGTGACAGGTACCCGATCGCGCGCTGCGCCAGCGTGGCGCGGGTGATCGGGATGGCCGGCCCCCGCGCGTTCACGGCCCGTGCCGGAACGGGCTCCATGGCTTCGAAACCCGTCACGCCGCGAATCTCCGGGTGCGAGAACAGCAGGCGGTGTAGCAGCGTCGTGCCGGTTCGCTGCAGCCCGGTAATGACGATGATGGAGCCGAGGTCGATGTCGAGGATTTCCGGGTGGCGCCTGAGCAGCTCCTGAATTCGCAGGCGCTGCACCAGAGCCCCATCGAGCCGCGACCGTTGCACCGCCCGTCCGGTGGCGGTCAGTTGCGCCTCCTCGTTCATCGACCGCACCAGCACGTTCAGCGCCTCGACGTGGCCATCGTCCCCGAAGTCCGAAAGCCCGGTCTTCCGCTTCGCGGAGTCGAGGAGCGCCTCCACGCTCAGCGGGTTCGACCAGCCAAGGTTCTCGGCGGCCCGGCCCACCGCATTGAACGCCCTGACCGGGAGCGGTCGGTACGGGTGCCGGTAGTCGGTGGAGGTCTCGGTGCGGCTGGCCATGTCCCTGTATCCGGTTAGCGCAGGCTGCTCAGCTTGACCAGTCGCGTCTGCGGTTGCGGGTGCTCCTCCGCCCGCACCCAGCGGAAGCACATCGTTCCCGACGTGTGGCCCGTCGTCTCGAGCCAGTTGGGGTGGCCGGGATCCGTGTGCGCCACCACCAGCCGAATGGACCCGTCA
>VXRS01000098.1 GCA_009838385.1 Dehalococcoidia bacterium
CGCGGTGATCGTCGCTGACGCCTCCGTTGTCGTGGAGATGCTCCTGAACCGCGACGCACATGCGGGTGTCGCTCTGGGTATGCGCATCGAAGGAGGTGAGGAGGTCTGCGCCCCTCACCTCCTTGATGCCGAGGTGGGGCAGACGTTGCGGCGCCTAATGCTTCGCCGGCAGACGACGGTCCCACGGGCCGGTGCATCCCTTGACCTGCTGGTGAATCTCCCGATTCGCCGCTATGCCCACGGATGGCTGCTGCCGCGCGCCTTCGAGCTACGCGACAACGTGACCATCTACGACGGCCTCTACCTTGCTCTGGCCGAAGCCCTCGACGTCCCCCTGCTCACGTGCGACTCGGCCCTCTCCGGCGTACCCGGTTGTGGCGCCATGGTCGAGATTCTGCCCGCGACCGGCTGATCGCGCCCCTCCGGTTAGGCCGCTTACACCCACCTCCCCGAACCCAACGCGCCAGCCGTGTAGCATGAGCGCGCCAGGGAGGCGCTAGAAGCTAATGTTGAGATTCGCCGAAGAGATCATTCTGCTCCTGTTGCGCGACGAGGACGGCACCTTCGTCCATGTGCCGAACTGGTCGATGGACCGCGCCATTGCCGGCGCTGTGCTCATGGACCTCGCTCTGGAGAACCGCATCGACACGGATCTCGAGAACCTCACCCTGGTCGACTCCACCCCCATCGGCGACACCCTCCTGGACCCTACCCTTGCCGAAATCGCCGCCGACGAGACACGTGAACCCCGCTACTGGGTCGAGAAGGTAGCGCAGCGCGCCCCCGAGCTTCGCGAGGAGGCCCTCAAGCGCCTGGTCGATGGTGGCATCCTCGAGCGGCAGGATGACCGCTTTCTCTGGGTATTTCGCTCCCGCCGCTACCCCATGGTTGATGGCAAGGCCGAGCGCGAAGTAAAGCTTCGCATCATGGGCATCCTCTTCAGCGACGAGATTCCCGATCCCCGGGACGTCGTCATCATCTGTCTCGTCGATGCCTGCCGCATCTTCAATGAGCTCCTTTCCAAGCGAGAGCTGGAGCAGGTCACGCCTCGCATCGAGCAGGTACGCAAGCTCGACCTGATCGGCCAGGCCATGGCCCAGGCCATCCGCGACATTGAGGTCTGGATCACCACCGCCCAGATCGAAGGGCGGATGCTCTACTAGGCTGCGGCTGAGTCGATGGCCGGCGCCCCAGACGACCTGATCGACGGCTGGCTGCGCGAGGAGCAGCAGCCCTTCACCGGCTGGGACTTCTCCCACCTCGACGGGCGCATGATCGTCGACCAGGAACCCTGGTCGTACCTCGACCGCGCCGCCGAACTGATGGCACAGGCCTCGTCCGTCGTCGACCTGGATACGGGCGGTGGCGAGAAGCTCCTCGCACTGCGGGACCACTGGCCCGCGAGGGTCGTGGCCACCGAGGACTACGCGCCCAACTACGACCTTGCCTCCGGGCGACTCTCACCCCTTGGCGTGACAGTTGTGAGGACGCCCTTGTCCGAGACGGCTGCCATGTCCTTCGCCGATGGCGAGTTCGACCTCGTCCTGAACCGGCACGCTGCGTTCAACCCCAACGAGGTGGCCCGTGTTCTGTCACCTGGCGGGGCCTTCCTGACGCAGCAGGTCCACGGGATGTGGGCCTGGGACCTGCTGGAAGCGTTCGACGAGAAGCCCCGGTGGCCAGACGCCACGCCGGCCAGGTATGTGCCGCTGCTGGAAGCGGCCGGCCTCACAATTCAGAACGTCGAGGAGTGGGAGGGCAGGCTCGCGTTCACCGATGTGGGTGCAATCGTCTACTACCTCAAGGCCACGCCCTGGGAAGTCCCCGGATTCACCGTGAAAACACACCTTCGCCATCTGCTCGCTCTCCAGCGGAAGGTGGATGCGGGCGAGGAGCTGGCCTTCCACGCGGCCCTGTACCTCGTCGAAGCCAGGAAGCCGTAGCCGGAGGCCCGTTAGCCCTCGCTCGCCCAGCGCGTGAGCGCCTTCTCGGGGTCCCCAAGCTCTTCGATCGACTCGTAGTACCAGTCGCGCCAGCCCTCGCGGGGCAGCCCCGTGAACAGCATCAGGTTGAGCGGGTAGTTCTCGCTGTCCGTCACGCGACGGAAGTCGTCGCGGAACAGGAACGTGGGCTTCCCCAGCGCGATCGCCATGCCCAGCTCAACCATGACGCCCTCGTCCGGCGGCGCCCCGTTCACGACCGCGAAGATTGCGTCCGCCTCCCGCACGTCCTCGAAGTCCGCCTGCCCGATCCGCCAGGCCCAGTCCGGCTCGTTGCGGTCGATCTGATTGTTGCGGGCGAACGGCTCCCACACCTCCAGCCCCAGCTCCTCCAGCGCCGCCACCAGTTGCGGCAACAGCAGCGTCCGCTGCTGCTCCGAGAACCCGTACGGGCTCGCCAGGTAGACGGTCTTGCGGCGCGTTTTGGGGCTCGTCACTGGCAATTGTCCCTGCGTCGGGCACGACTAAACGGTGACCCCGCAACCGGGGTCACCGTTCCTGGATGTGGAACGAAGAACGCCCTAGACCGGGACCGCGATCTTCGCGAACTCGCCGCTCAGGTCGGCCGG